>CALUFQ010000017.1 GCA_944319925.1 uncultured Paraprevotella sp. | reverse complement strand
ATGCAAAAAAATCAACGCCGGGGGCTTTTGGCAGAGTCATGTCCGCCTACGTGAACTCCTTGTTTGTCATAGTTAGGCAACAATCACTTTTCCAAGTCCTTAATCAGACGCTCATAATATTTGGAGAAGTCCATCATGGGCATGGCACGGATTTCACCTTCCTTCAACGGGGGCAGCTTGGCCTTTTCAGCCTCCAGCGCGGCAATGCGGTCTTTCATCCAGCCGACGGCCGCAGTCTTTACCTCGGCATCGTCCGCGCAATTCTTTTGAATACGCAACACCCAATTGTAGATGTACATGTCCTTCGCACCATACTCCTTAATATAACGGGAGCAATTGGCGGCGTATGCCTTCCAATCGCCCGTGGCCTCAGCCACGTTGATGTCCGAGAGCAACACAATCTCGTCACAGTTTTCCACGTTGCACTTCTTCATCTCCTCCACATAGGCGGCCATGCCCTCCTTGTCGTAGGTCACCTTGCCGTCGGCATCCTTCTTGATGAAGTTACGGGGATAGGCCATCCAAGCCGCCGACATCATGCGGTCGAGTCCTTCCTTGCCGTAGCGGGCATAGAATTCATCTTTGTGGGAGAACACGTAGCGGAACGACTCGGACAAAGGAGAAGTGTTATACTTCAAGAAAGCCCCGTAGAGACGGGGGTTCGAAAGCATGTCCGCCCCGCGATTCTTCAACAACACCTCGGCCACCTCCGCGCTCTTCTCTGCATCATAAGCTCCGTCGAGCACCTCTAGATAGTCCATGAGGAAGGTCGTGTCGCGCTCGCCGCCCTCGTAACGGGCCGTCATGGCGGCCAAGCCCTTCTCACCCAGTCCTTCTTTCACCTTGGCGAGGAATTTGGCCGCGTCGGCATCACCGCCCACAATGCGGTTCAGTTCCTTGCCGTCGGCATCGAGGAAAAGGAAGGTGGGATAAGCGCGCACGTTGAAACGCTTGTGCAACTCGGGTCCCTCGCCCTTCTCCATGTCGATCTTCACGCTCACGAACTTCTCGTTGAAATAGTCCCCCATCAGTTTTTGGGGAAACACCTTCGTGGCCATCATGCGGCAAGGGCCGCACCAACTGGTGTAGCAGTCCACGAACAACAGTTTCCCACTCTCTTTGGCCATGGCCAACGCCTCGTTGAAAGTCTTGCCTTCCACGAACTTCACGCCGCCTTCAGCCTCTTGTGCCCGCAGGCCGCCGAAACAGCAACACACGGCAGCCAGGAGCAACAGCAATTTTCCTTTCATCGTTTTCCTATTTTGAATTATTGATTATATCCCGAATTTTGAGAAATGACTCCTTCCGATATCCGGATTTCGTAGTCGGGTACCGGCAGGTTCCAACGCGCCTTGTCCACGGCTCCCAGCTTCGTATCGCCCAAGAAGTTGCCTGTGCGCATCAAGTCCCAACGATAATGACCTTCGTAGGCCAGCTCACGGTTACGTTCAGTGAGCAATGTGCGCAGAAAATCATCTGTGGACGAGAAGTCGGCCAACGTGTAAACCGCAGGCTTCAAATCATCGGGATAAGCCCGCTGGTGGATGTCGTTCAGTTGATTCACAGCCTCCTGGGTCACGACACCACCCACGCGTACCAACGTCTCGGCGTAGGTCAGCTTCACCTCGGCCAGACGGATGAAAATCACATCGTCATATTGTCCGCCCGAATATTTCATGCAAGTGCTATCTTTCGGGTTGCTTGACCGCGAGCCTGTCCGCAACAAGTAAGTGCGGCGCACGTCATCGGCATCATAGAGCGACAGCCGTTCCTGCGGTACATAGTAGGACCGCTTCTCGTAGTAGTACATCCCGTTGGGGTAGTTGTCCGCGTAAATGCGGCTCGGCTCGAAAAACAACAGTTCGCCGCTGCGCGTCGTCGGGTCGGGATAGGACGTGGTTTGGGAATACTCGTTGCTCGGGAAAAGGGCAGTGCTGAACTCCGTGCTGGACGTAGAGAAGGTGTAGCCCGAAACACCCAACACGGTCGCCGCATAGTCGCGTGCAGCCGTCAGTTCTTCCACGTTGTTCGTGTAAGTCCCCTTATAGAGATAGACACGGCTCAGCAAAGCTTGTGCCACCGCCCTGTTGGCCCGGATGCGCTCAGCTGCGGCAGGCACGGCTTCCGGCAGGTCGGGAATAGCCTCTGTCAAGTCGGTGATGATGCGGTTCCAACACTCCGCGTTCGTGGAGCGTCCTTCCACTTCTTCGGGGTTATATCCATTGTATGGATCAAGACGGAGCACGATTCCCTGCCCTTCATCGTTGCCCAGCAACGCCTGGTCGCCGAAGGCACACAACATGGCAAAGTAACAGTAGGCGCGGATGAACTTGGCCTCCGCAATATGCTGGGCTTCCATCGCCGGATCATAATCCCCGAAACGCTGGATGCCCGAGATGACGTTGTTGGCCATGTCCACCGCATTGTAGCACCAATGCCACAGATTGTAGAGCATGCCGTCGTGTACGGCTGAACTGTACTCGCCCGTCTCCACGGCCAGGTAATCGGCCGCAGTGTTGCGGACTGCCAAGTTTTCCGTGCCCACATCGGCCAGCTGGAACATATAGCCCGTGTTGGCATAGTTGTTTTGATCCTGGGGCGCACCGGCCAAGAACACGTTCAGCCGCACGTATGCCCCCATCAGCGCGGCTTCCGCCGTGCCTTCGTCCTTATATACCTTTTCGTCCACCAACGTGTTCTCGGGTGCATAGTCCAAGTCGCAAGACAGGAGGGCAAGGCAAGCCCCGAAACACAAACCTATCAAACTTGATTTTTTCTTCATCGCTTCTCTCCTCTTTATTTTAGAAACTTGCACGTATGCCGAACTGATAGCTTCGCGATTGCGGCATCGTCATGTTGTCGTAGCCAGCCGCCAGCGCGGACGAGCCGAACGCGCTCACCTCGGGGTCGAGCCCGGAATACTTGGTAATGGTGAACACGTTGGTCAGCGTCACGAAGAACTTGAACTGCTTCATGACCTTGAGTTTCTTCAATGCCTTTTGGGGCAGGGAGTAGGACAAGGTGAGCGTCTTCAGCCGCAAGTAGGAATTGTTCTCCAGGAAACGGTCCGAAGTGATGGAGACCGTGTAGTCGTAGCCCTTGATGATGGACTTGTTGCGCAGTTTCGGGATGTCGGTCCGCTGGCCCGGCATCTGCCACATCGACATCATTTCGCTCGACAGGTTGTTGGCATCGTCCTGCGAATACGTGAGCAGGTTGGCACGGGTGCCGTTCATCATGCGGCTGCCCAACGAGAAGGTGAACATGAAGTCCAGTTCGAAATCCTTATACGCCAAGATGTTCGTCATTGACCCGTACAGGTCGGGCATAGCTGTCCCCATGACAAACTTGTTGGCTTGGGAAATCGCGTCGTTGGATGCCGGGGGCGTGGTGGACAGCGAACCGTCGGCATACTGCCACAACGGGTCACCCGTTTGGGAATCTACTCCCGCCCACTTGTGTAAGTACCATTGCGCCACGGGATAGCCCACGGCATAGTACTTGTAGGAACTGTTGGCCTGGTCCAGCTGGTTGCCCTCGAAATTCAGGCGCAGGATTTTGTTGGTCGAGCGCGAGAGGTTCAGGATGGTCTGCCACTGGAAGTCCGGCCGTTGCATGTTCATCGTCACCAGCTGCAGTTCAAAGCCCTGGTTCATCATGTCCGCGATGTTCTGGTTCTCTTTCGTATAGCCCGTGTAGAGGGGCAGGTCGGAAGAGAAGAGCATGTTCGTGGTCTTCTTGTAGTAATAGTCCAGCGTCACCTTCACCCGGTCGTTGAACATGGCCAGGTCCAGCCCCGCGTCGTAGGTCACCGTGCGCTCCCAATCCAGGTTCTCGTTGCCCGGCTGCGACATTTGCAGGTAATTGTGCCCGCCGTAGGTGGTCAGCGTGTTCAGCTCATACACGGCCTGCGCCCCATAGTAGCTGTTGTTGCCGTCCTTGCTCGACAAGCCCACTGAACCGCGGAGCTTCAGGTCGTTCACGAAAGGCAGGTTGTTCTTGATGAAATTCTCCTGCGACATGCGCCAGCCCAACGAGAACGAAGGGGTGCTCAGGTAGCGGTGCTCGCGGTTGAAGCGCGAAGAACCGTCGAGACGGTAGGTCACGCCCGCCATGTAGCGGAGCTTCCACTGGTAGTTGATGCGGGCGAAGGCGGAGAACAAAGCCGACTGCTGCATGTAGGCACCGGCTACCCGCGTGGTCTGCGCAGCCCCCACACCGTTCAGCTCTGGGCTGAAGAAGTCGCTTCCGGCCACGGAATTGTACCGCTCGCGAGTGTATTCGTAGCTCTGGCCCAACACACCTTGCAGGAAATGGTCGCCAAACACCTTGTTCACGTTGATGAGGTTGTTCACGACAATCTTGTAGTTCAACTTCGTGGTTTCCTGCGCCTTGTTGCCGGTCACGCCGCTCAATCCTTCGGGCAACTCGCCCTTGCGGATGTTGGAGAAGGTGTTATAAATGTCCGTACCCACCTCGCTCCGCAGGGAAATCCAGTCCGCAGGCTTGTACTCCAGATAGCCGTTGCCCACCACGCGGGTGTCTTCCACGCCCTCGTCGTTGATATAAGCCATGGCCACAGGGTTGTATGCCTCGGGATCGCCCTTCGGGTTGGGCGCGTAGCCGTAGTAATAATCGCCGTCGTCGCCATAGATGGGCAGGTTGGGGGCTTTCTTCAACGCGGCGGAATAAATCTCGCTGGCCTGCAGTGCATTGTTGTTCAGCCGGGTGAGCGACACGTTAATCCCCAAGTCCAAATACTTGTTCAGTTCCGCGTTCAGGTTCAGGCGGGCGGAGAACCGCTGCATGTCGTTGTTGATGATGTACGACTCGTTGTTGTCGTAGGAGAGGCTCACGAAATACGTGGAACGTCCCGCCCCGCCGGAGACGGAAGCCGACAGGCTGTTGCTCACTGCCGTGCGCGTCACGGCATCCACCCAATCTGTATTGGCCGTGGAAAGCGAATAGTCCGACTTGTTGTCGTATTGGTTATACACCATGGCATACTGGTCTCCGTTGAGCAAGTCAAGCTTGCCCAGCGGACGGTCGAGGCTCAGCGTGTAGCCCACGTTGATGCGCGTCTTGTCACGGCTGCCCTTCTTCGTGGTGATAAGGATGACCCCCGCCGCACCGCGCGAACCATAGATGGCCGTAGCGAAAGCGTCCTTCAGTATTTCAATGGATTCGATGTCCTCGGGATTCAACGTGGCCAACGGGTTTTTCTCGAAAGAATACTTCAGGTCATAGTTGTAATCCAAGGAGCCGCCGCCAATTTGGTTGCCACCCACCGAAGCTCCCGGCACGGAACCTCCCGAGTTGCTGATGGAGTTATTGTCGCGGTCGGTACTATACACCGGCACCCCGTCAATGACATAGAGCGGGTTGTTGTCGCCCATGATGGAACTGATGCCGCGGATGGTCAACACGTTCGCCGAACCCAACGCGCCGGAGGAGTTGGACATATATACGCCGGGGGCTGCGCCCTGCAGCATCTGGTCCACGGTCTGGAAACCGATGTCGTCCTTGGGCTTCACGGAGGAGACGGAACCCGTCAGGTCGCGCCGTTCCACCTTGCTGTAGCCCACGACCACCACGTCGCTCATCTTGAAAGCCTCGCTCTCGCGCATCGTGAGGTTCACTTCGGCACGGTCGCCCACCGTCACGGATGCCTTGTCGAAGCCAATCAGCGAGAAGGCCAGCACGTCGCCCTTCTTCGCTTCAATCTGGTATGTGCCGTCCTCTCCCGTGCTGACCGCCCGGTTGGTGCCCTTCACGTTGACCAGCACCGAAGCCACCGGCTGCCCGTTTTGGTCCACCACGCGCCCGCGAATCATGCGCTGCTGCGCCCAAGCGGGCAAGGCCAGGCACAGGAATAGCATTCCTGCCAAAAATCTTATCTTCATGCGTCTGTTCTTATAATAAGAAAGGACTTCCACGTAGCATGAGCCCGCTATGGAAGTCCTCTACTTTTTCAAATAAAGATTAGTTCATCAACTTGACCCAAGTGCTTGTCATCAGATTGGTGGTAGGAGCACCATAGCTTCCCGTATATCCATCTACACCACCGAATACATAAGTCGCATTGTCTCGCAACACGACCGCAGGCATATAAGCACCGGCATAAGTAGAAGGCACTTCCACTTCTCTCCAATTGACACCATCCGTTGAACGGAATACCTTGTTAGATAAAGCCATAGCACCTTCTGCATCTATGACCATGCCGCCAAACATATAAGCCACATCGTCATTCGCCACGACTTTCATTCCAAAGAGGTTTCCTAAGACTGCAGCAGCATTTGTTCCATCATCCTCCAACGTCCAATTCTCACCGTCTTCGGACGACCAAATGGATGTCCGCATATTAGATGCGCTCGGGAAACTGTTGAAACCGCCAACACACCATAATTTCCCTTTGAAGGCAAAAAATGCATCACCATTGCGGTTCTGCACATCGCATTCTATCGAAACGGACGAAGAAACAGCATTGATGTTCGTCCAGTTCTTCCCATCGGATGTACGGACATACATCCTCACGCCTTGCCATGTACCGTAGAAAGCCGGTGCATAACCGCCTTTAATATATAAGGCATCATTGAATGTCACAGCGTTCAGATAAGCACCTTTCAAATTTGACAAAGAAGTCATTTCGCCATTCAAGGCATACGTCCCGCCAATTGTGTCAGCCTCAAATGTCATTCCGTCTGATGTCGAAGCACTTCGCCAAGCGGTAATAGCAGCCATGCCCCAATCTAATTCCGCAGCTTCTCCAAAACGATCCGCCGCTTGCGTCCGGGCACCGCCCAACACATACAAACGGTCATTGAACACCACCAACTTGGCACCTTCTCCGCCTACAGACCAGCCCGTCTGCCCGTCGGGCAGCACCACGCCGCTGTTGGATGTCTGATAGTTCACCTCCGTCCAATTGATTCCATCCTCAGAAGAGAACAACTGATGGTTTTCCACCTTCGCATCACCATCTCCGGTCACACTTGTCGCAATGGCGTAGAAACTGCCTTTAAAGTAAGCCATGTCCACGCTCAGCAACGGAGACGGCATGCCTTGGAAGGACGAGGACACCAAACGCATGTCATCGCCCGAAGCCGTCGTAGCCCGCACCACATTCAACGTGTAAGCCACGGTCGTTCCCGCACCGCTCACCTGAATGGTCACCGGCGAAGTCACATCGATTTCCAAACCTTCGGCCGGAATCGTCGTTCCGTTATAAGAAGCCGTGCAACCCATCGTTGGAGTCACGACCACCGTGGCGTGACGAAGCGCATCATCCGAAACCATCCAGTCCACGCTGTCGTTCGTGTTCTCCATAAACGCGCCGTTTATCGTACAGCTATAAGCAACCGCACTGCCTTCCGGTGTCACTGTAGCTGCCGTAATGCCTACCGCAACCCCGCCTTCTTCATCATCGCTGCAAGCGGCGAAGCCCAACATACAGAGGGCCGCGCCCAAAATCCATAAACTCTTTTTCATCTCTTCAAATTTTTATGGTGAAACAAAACATACTTTCCGTTTACATGGCCGCACCCATCATCATCACGCCGATGCTCTTCGGCGCCTCGGCCTTCTTGCCGGAGAGGGCATCTTCCACAGCCTTTTTGATGCCCTCGCCGCGCACCTGCTTCTTATAGATGTTGCCGTCCTTGTCAATGACGAGGATGAAAGGAATGCCTCCGAACTGATAGGTGTTCATCACGGCCTTTCCGCCGTCCGTCACCCAACCTTGCGGCCAGGCCATGTTCTCTTCGCCGCGCGCTTTCTCCCACGCTTTCTTGTCGGCATCAATGGACACGCTCAGGAACTCCACGTCCTTGCCCTTGAACTCCTCGTAGTATTTCTTCATGTTGGGAATCTCCTGACGGCAGGGACCGCACCAGCTAGCCCAAAAGTCGAGCACGAGCACCTTGCCCTTGTAATCAGAGAGGGAACCTTTCTTGCCGTCCGCCATCTGGAACTCGAACGCCGGGGCAGGATTGCCCACTTTCATCCGTTCCTCAGCCTCTTTCTTCTCGGCCTCGGCCTTGCGATAGTCGGCCACGAGCTGCTTACCCGTTGCGGAAGAAGCCTCCAATTGCTTCAGGGCCGGTTCCACCACATCGGCATCGCTGTCGCCCAAACGGCTGATGGCCACCATCACGCTGTTGCGGTCGGCATAGTGCTCGGCAAAATAGCGGAGATGCGCATGGGTGTTCTCGCCCGAAGCGTCATACAAGTTCATCGAAAGTTCCTGCTTCTTTGTCCCGTCTTCCATGCCCGCACGATAGACGCTCTGCGAGATGGCAATCATCATCTGATAGTTCCGGTAGGATTCGAAGTTGATCAAGTTCATCAACTCGTTGTTCTTCCCGCCTTTTATATACACGTAGGGCGGGTTCTTGATTTTCACTTTCGCCGTGTCCAGCCCGCGGAAATCAATGTCCAAGTTTTCGTCTTCGAGCCACACCTGCACGGATTGCCACTTGCCGCAATCCACGATGGCTTCGCCCGGCTTGGCCACCGGTACTTTCACCTCATACGTGCCGTCGGCGTTCACTGGAGCTTCGGCCAGTACGTTCTGTTTCGTACCCTCGCGTTGGTAAACCGTCATTTTAAACCCTTCGTCAATGAACTTCACTTTTCCCTTGATGGTCACCGTCTGTTGCGCTTGCATCGGCACACCCAAAGCGGCACACAAGGCAAGCACCAGCCAATTCAGTTTTTTCATTTTCTTTTTTCTATTTGTTATAATAAAAATAAGTACAACCTAGTCGCTCTCTCCGTAAGAGAGCGACAGTATTTTATACAAAGGTATGTCTTTTAACTGAATTAAACAAGATTTTGCTCATGAAAAACAAAGTTTTAGCGACAATTTGTTAGCAATGCCGCAAACTAATTCTCTGTAATCTATTATAATAAAGGAACAAGCGTGAAATAGTCGCTCTCTTACGGAGAGATGAACTTTTTATCCCCCTCACAAGAAAGGAAAACACTTTTTGAATTGATTGCCCCTACCTGTCAGCCCGACATAAAGACAATCCCTAGTTATCTCGTTAAAAAACAATTTTTTAACAAGTTGCATGGATGTTTTTCAAGAATAATCCTCAAAAACCGGGTCAGTAGAAAAAGGAGCAGTAGAATATAACGGGGAACGATTTCATGCTTCCCTGCCGGTCGCTGTGGCGGATTTGACATTTTGCTATTTTCCCTGGAAGTTGACACTTTGTCATTTGAAGGCCTCTGAGATTCACTTGTACGGGGCCGGGGGCGGGGGCGGGCGCAAAAAACGCAGGCTCGCGGAGCATGCGGAAACCCAAATGTCGGCAAATAGAGGGCGCAGGCTTTCTTTTTGTCGCGGGTGCGGGCTGTTTCCGCGCCGGGATTGCCGGGGCACGTAAGCCGGGCGGGGCTTGTGCCGACATATTGACATCGGGGATTTGTCGGTGAAAAAGTTCCAAATAGCGGAAAAAAGGGCTTCTGAATCGCCGTCTGAAAAAAACGGGGCTCGAAAAAAGAATTTCGGGGCCGGGAATTTCTTTTTCGGGGCTCGGATTTTTCCGTCCCGGCGGCAAGATTTCGGGGCCGGACAGCCCAAAAAGTAAAAATCGCCCATAAAACATTGCGCAAAGGGGCTGTTTTGTGCAAAAAACGCCTGTTTTTTTCCCTGTTTTGCTTTGCAAGTCCAAAAGCCGCGTCAGGGAAATCCTCCCAAATCCGGCAAAAAGAAACTTGTTCCGCCCTCGGGGTGACATTCTGACAGGCCCGCGTGTCGTCGGATACCGTCCCAGGCTCAACTGCGACGGATTTGTAATCCGGCGCAACCGAGGGTGCGGATTCGGAAATCCGCACCTCAATTGCGCTGGATTATTCTAAGCTTAATATTAATACATCGTTTGATTTAACTCTGAAAGACAGCGTGTCCAGCCGCATCTTCTTATCTGTAATGACATCAATCCCCAATGCATATCCGTCGAGTTCCTCCATATATTGAGACAAGTCAATGTCCACCCTTTTGGATGTGCCATTTACCACGACCATCACCTTCTCATCCCCGTATTGCCGGAAATACACATATACGCCTTGCTGCGGGATAAAATGTTTCATACGGCCTTTCGTTACCGCCCTTGAGCCTTTCCGCCATTCCAATATTTTCCGCAAAAAAGGAACGACACCCGCTGCCATTACATCCGGACTATCCAAGATTTGAAAAGCATCCTGCCGGTAATTCCCATCGCCCGTGCCTTTCCCGTCCCCGGCAAACATGAACTCCGTACCATAATATATTTGGGGAATTCTCGGAGAAGTCAGCAAGATGGCCAACGCCTGCTGCAGTTTCGCCTTTCCCTTGATGCGGGAACACCAACGTGGCAAGTCATGGTTGTCCAGGAACGCCAAAGTGTCCTGTGGCTCATCATATAAAAAGTCATAAACAAAATGCTGGTAAACCTGGACTTCCTTGTCGGGCGCCTTGAATCCATTAAAGCATGCGTCAATATGGCCTTGGAAAGCAAAATCCATCACAATGAACGAACTGTTGGCATCTAGACGCTGGCGGACATGACGTTGCACCTTTGCCGTGTAAGCCGCGTCCCCAATCCAGGTCTCGGCAACGACGGAAAAACCCGGATATTCATCGTTGACGGCCTTTTGCCATTCCACCATGGCGTCCAAGTCGGAATATAGGTAAGTGTCCATCCGTATGGCATCTATCCGGAACGTTTCAATCCACCAGATGCTCATTTCCAACAAATAATTGAACACATAGGGATTCTTCAGGTTGAGGTCTGGCATCTTCTCGGTAAACCATCCCTCCACCGTCTTCTTCCGGTCAAAATCCGACGCGTATGGGTCGAAGATGGTGGTTTGCCGATAATTGGTCGTCATGATGCTTTTGCCTCGTTTCCCATTGAACCAACCTTCCAATGGAGGACTGGCCACCCAAGGGTGCGCTATGCTACAATGGTTGAAGATGAAATCGGCAACGACCTTTATCCCGTTTCTGTGCGCCTCATTGACAAAATCGGCATACTCCTCCTTGGTGCCAAAATGCCCGTCCACATCGTAATGGTCTGTGATGGAATAGCCATGGTATTCACTGTTCTTAAAAATCGGGCTGTGCCATAAAGCCGTGATGCCCAACTTCCGCAAATACGGCAAGGCGTTTTTCATGCCAAGAATATTGCCGCCATGCCATGAATCGGGACTATTGCCCTCTTCAGTAGAAGACTGAATGCCGCCTTTCGCGAAACGATCTGGCATAAACATATATAACACATCCTCGCCCGACAGGGTGGACCTCGCGCTCCCGCCCCATTGCCGGCAGGACTTGAACTCATAAGGGACACTTACCGTCCCACCCTTTTCTGCATGGAATGAAATGCTATATGTTTCAGCAAGAACCGGACTGCAAAGTTTGATATTCACGAGCAAATATTTATCACACAAACACTCCTTCACGGCTATTCCCGTGTGAGGGATTGTGGTTTCGACCGTCGCCCCTTTCAGCCCATTCCCGTAAACCAACAGTTGCAAGTCGTTCCGTTTCAGGCTTGCGAACCAACACGAAGGATCTATCCGATTTATTTCCATAGCTGTAACACCGTTAATATCGCTGCAAAAATAGCAATAATCACGCTAAAATAGCTCATTGCATGGGTCAAAAGGCTATTATATTCCGCCCGAATCGTTTCAAGTTCTTATCCGGGCACAGTTCCTAAACTTGGGGATTTAATAAAAGGATAAAAGATACGTATCTGCGACCTAAAAATAAAGTTTTCCGCCTCAGGCATCAAACTATTTTCCTACAACGATGCCATGCTTCCCAGCCCCGTTACGCCGCCTTTGCAACCAAGTTGCGCGGCAAATAGTTGTGCGGTAGGCTTTTTTGCGCTACCTTTGCCATCGGATTAAAAAGGAAAGCAAGACGATGAGGCCACGGATTAAAGCGATATTGCTGGTTTGGGTCTGCATGCTGGTGCAGGCCGTTTCCGTGTTCCCCCACCATCATCACGCCGAAGCCCTCTGCCTGGGACACGGCCCGGAGCCGGTATCGCCCGCCACGCCTCCCCAGCCTTGCACCGCAAGTTGCATCACGCACTTCTGCCTGACCTTGCCTGCGAAAGAAACTGTGGGACGGGATGTAAAGGATGTCCAGCGGCAAAAAGACCTGTCGCCGGCCACGTGGGCGGCTTGCTGCTGCCAGTCCCGGCAAGACGGCCATTCCCGTCCGGTCGTCCGTCCAATGGCGTCCTGCTCCACCCCGCCCAAGGGCGGAACGGGATGGAGGGCGCCGCCCTGTTTATGTTGACTCCGCGCTTTGCGAAACATAAACGACAATTACTACATATTTTTTTAAAATACAAACACCTATGAAGAAAACATATTTCTTGATGGGCGCGTTGGCCATGTCTTTGCTATGCGCCTGTCATCATCATGAACATGGAGAGGAAGGACATGACCATGAGGCGGAAACCGCAGAAGCGGACGCGCACGGCGAACACGAGGGACACCACGCCGACGAGATTATCCTGACGGCAGAAAAAGCCAAGGCCGCCGGCCTGCAGGTCGAAGCCGTGAGCCCCGGCAAGTTCCGGCAAGTAGTAAAGACAGGCGGACAGATTCTGGCCGCACAAGGCGAGGAAACCACCGTGGTGGCCCCCACTTCAGGCGTGGTGCGCTTCGCCCGCACCTTGGTGTCCGGCACATCGGTGGGACGCGGCACGACACTGTTCCGCCTTTCTTCGGACAAGCTGCAGGGAGGCGACCCCGTGGAGCGCGCCCGCATCGCTTACCAAAACGCCAAGGCGGAATATGAACGCGCCCTGCCGCTGGCCGAAAAGCAAATCGTCAGCCAAAAAGAACTCCAAGCCCTGCAAACGGCATACGAAGATGCGCGGGTGGCATACGAGGCCGTCGCCTCCGGACATTCACAAGAAGGCCTGACCGTGACAGCTCCGGCGGGAGGATACGTGAAAAACGTGGCGGTCAAAGAAGGCGACTACGTGAACATGGGGCAAGCATTGGCTACGCTGTCCGGGGACAAGAAGCTGCAGCTGATGGCCGACGTGTCGGAACGCCATTACGCTTTCCTGAACCAAATCGCCTCGGCACGTTTCAAAACCCCGTATGACGATGCCATATATGACTTGGATTCACTTCACGGACGTGTCCTTTCCTACGGGCGGGCATCGGACGGCGCATTGGCCTACGTGCCAGTTTCCTTCGAGTTCGACAATGCCGGAAACATCGTGCCCGGGGCTTACGTGGACGTTTTCCTGTTGGGACAGGAACGCGAAGGCGTGATTTCCGTGCCGGTCTCGGCATTGACGGAAGAACAGGGGTTGTATTTCGTCTATCTGCAGGAAGACAAGGAAGTGTTCCGGAAACAGGAAGTGAAGACGGGCGCGGAAGACGGGCGGCGCGTGGAAATCCTCGCGGGCCTGAAGACAGGCGACCGCGTGGTCACGCAAGGGGCGATGCACGTGAAGCTGGCCTCGGCCTCGAATGCCATCCCTGCCCACACCCATTCCCATTGATTAAAAGGAGGAGAAAGACATGTTGAACAAAATCATCCATTTCTCTCTACAAAACAGGCTGCTCATCCTGGTCGCCTCGGTGCTGCTGCTGATGGGCGGACTGTACCAGACTTTCCACACGGAAGTCGATGTGTTTCCCGACCTGAACGCCCCCACCGTAGTGGTCATGACCGAAGCGGGGGGCATGGCGGCCGAAGAGGTGGAACAATTGGTCACATTTCCCATAGAGACCGCCGTCAACGGAGCCACCGGCGTACGCCGTGTGCGTTCCTCGTCCACCACGGGATTTTCCGTCGTGTGGGTGGAATTTGATTGGGACACGGACATTTACCTAGCCCGCCAAATCGTGTCGGAGAAACTGGCCACGGTGGCCGACGCCCTTCCCGACAATGTGGGCAATCCCACGTTGGGGCCGCAATCGTCCATCCTTGGCGAACTGCTCATCGTGGGCCTGACGGCCGACAGCACGTCGATGCTCGACCTGCGCACTTTGGCCGACTGGGTCATCCGCCCGCGCCTGCTCTCCACCGGGGGCGTGGCACAAGTGGCCGTGCTGGGCGGCGACATCAAGGAATACCAAATCCTGCTCCATCCCGAACGGATGAAACACTACGGCGTGACGCTGGGCGAGGTGATGGAAGCCACGCGCGACATGAACACGAACGTCAACGGCGGGGTGATTTACCAATATGGCAACGAATACATCGTGCGGGGCGTGGTGTCCACGGACAACGTGCGGCAAATCGCCCGCGCCGTGGTGAAGAACACCGGGGGCGTCCCCGTCACGCTGGAAGACATCGCCGACGTGCAGGTGGGCAGCCAGCAGCCCAAACTCGGCCTGGCATCTGAAAAAGGCAAGCCCGCCGTGCTCCTCACCGTGACGAAACAGCCCGACACGGGCACCATCGAACTGACGGAAAAACTGGAAGCGGCCTTGCACGACCTGCAGAAAAGCCTGCCCGCCGACGTGCATGTGTCCACCGATGCCTTCCGCCAGTCGCGCTTCATCGAAAGTTCCATCAGCAACGTGCAGGACTCGCTCTACGAAGGAGCCATCTTCGTCGTTTTGGTGCTGTTCCTCTTCCTGGCCAATGTGCGCACGACCGTCATCTCGCTTGTCACACTGCCCCTTTCGTTGTTGGTCACCATCCTCGTGCTGCACTACATGGGGCTGACCATCAACACGATGAGCCTGGGCGGAATGGCCATCGCCATCGGTTCGCTGGTGGACGACGCCATCGTGGACGTGGAAAACGTGTGGAAACATCTGCGCGAAAACCGCATGTTGCCCGAGGCGCAACGGCTCAGGGTGCGCGACGTGGTGTTCAACGCCTCGCGCGAAGTGCGCATGCCCATCCTGAACTCCACGCTCATCATCATCGTCAGCTTTGTGCCCCTGTTCTTCCTGAGCGGCATGGAGGGGCGCATGCTCGTGCCGCTGGGCGTGGCCTTCATCGTGTCGCTGTTTGCCTCCACCGTGGTGGCCCTGACGCTGACCCCGGTGCTGTGCAGTTACCTGCTCGGCCACAAGGCCAAGGTGGGCGGACTACCCAAGGAAGCCTTCCTGGCCGTATATCTGAAAAAGCATTACCATAATGGATTGCTTTGGGCTTTGGACCACAAAAAGACGGTGGTGGGCATCCCGCTCGTCCTCTTCGCCGTGGCCTTGGGGTGCTTCTTCACGCTGGGACGCAGCTTCCTTCCCTCGTTCAACGAAGGCTCTTTCACCATCAATATCAGTTCCCTCCCCGGCATCTCGCTGGAAGAGTCGGACAAGATAGGGCGACAGGCGGAAGAACTGCTGCTCTCCATCCCCGAAATCCAGACCGTGGCCCGCAAGACGGGACGCGCCGAGCTGGACGAACATGCGCTGGGCGTGAACGTGTCGGAAATCGAAGCACCTTTTGAACTGAAAGACCGCAGCCACGCGGAACTCCTGGACGACGTGCGCCACAAGCTCTCCGTCCTCAGCGGAGCCAACATTGAGATAGGCCAGCCCATCAGCCACCGCATCGACGCCATGCTGAGCGGCACCCAGGCGGGCATCGCCATCAAGCTCTTCGGCGACGACCTGAACAAAATGTACCAACTGGGCAACCAAATCAAGAACGCCATCGGCGACGTGGAAGGCGTGGCCGACCTGAACGTGGAACAGCAGATTGAACGTCCCGAACTGAAAATCACGCCCAAACGGGAAATGCTGGCCAAATACGGCATCCCGCTTTCCGCCTTCAACGAATTCGTGGCGGTGAACATGGCCGGCGAGACCGTGTCGCAGGTCTATGAACAAGGCCGCTCCTTCAACCTTGTCGTCCGCGTAGAAGAAGAGAACCGGAATACGATGAACCACATCCGCGACCTGATGATCGACGACGCGCAGGGAAATAAGATTCCCTTCTCTTACGTGGCCGACATCAGCTCGTCCACCGGGCCGAACACCATCAACCGCGAGAACGTGAAGCGCAAAATCGTCATCTCGGCCAATGCCAGCGGGCGCGACATGCGCAGCGTGGTGGAAGACATCCGGCAGCGGATAGACGAGGAAATCAAACTGCCCGAAGGCTACCACGTGGAATATGGCGGGCAGTTCGAGAGCGAAGCTTCGGCCAGCCGCACCCTGCTGCTCACGTCGCTGGCCAGCATCGTGGTCATCTTCCTGCTGCTCTACCTGCAGTTCAAGAACGCCACGCAGAGCGGCATCATCCTGATCAACCTGCCACTGGCTCTCATCGGAGGCGTGTTCGCCCTGATGGCGACCACGGGCGAAATCAGCATCCCGGCCATCATCGGCTTCATCTCGCTCTTCGGCATCGCCACGCGCAACGGCATGCTGCTCATCAGCCACTACAACACGTTGCGCGAGGAAGGGCAGCCGCTGCGCGAGAGCATCCTCCACGGGTCGCTCGACCGCCTGAACCCCATCCTGATGACCGCCCTCTCGTCGGCCCTGGCACTCATCCCGCTGGCCTTGAGGGGCGACCTTCCGGGCAATGAAATCCAAAGCCCGATGGCCAAGGTCATTCTGGGCGGGCTGCTGACCTCCACCTTCCTGAATGCGTTTATTATCCCAGTCGTTTACGAATGGATGAACCGCAAGGCCGTCCGTTCACAACAATAACCCATCATGAAAAGAATATTCATCATCATAGCCGCCTGCGCCTTGGGCCTGCCTGCGTTGCAAGCCCAGGACGTGGACGATGTGTTGCGCAGCGTGGCGCGGCACAACAAGTCGCTCCAGGCACGGCAACAGGCCGACGAAGCCGAAAAAACCGGCATAGAAGCCGAAAACGGGCTGGAAGACCCCAGCGTGGAATACAGTTCATTCTACAGCAAGGGCGTGAGCGGGCAATCCGGCTCCGAGCTGGTCGTGACGCAAGGATTCGACTTCCCCACGGTGTATGGCAGCCGGAAACAGGCCGGGCGCGAACAAAAAGCTGCCGTGGACCATCGCGCCGAGGCACTCCGCCGCGACGTGTTGCTCGAAGCCAAGAACCTCTGCCTTGACCTGATTCGCCTGAACCAGGAAAAAGACTTGTTGGACCAGCGCATGCGGAATGCCGACGAACTCCTGGCCTTGTACGAAGAAAAACTGAAAGCGGGCGATGCCACCCTCATAGAGGTCAACAAAATCAAGATGGAACGCATGAGTGTGCAAACCGAAGTGTTGCAAAACAACGCCGCCCACCGCACGGCCTTACAGTCGCTCCTGGCCCTGAACGGCAACATGCCGCTCACCTTCGACGGACGGGAATACCCCGCCGTGGCGGTGACAAACGACTACGCGGCACTGCGCGATGAACTGATGGCCAACGACGCGGGCATCCAAGCCGCCGAAGCGGACACGAGGGCCGCCGGACGCGCACTCGCCACGCAACGCCGGCAATGGTTGCCGAAAATCGAAATCGGCTACCGGCGGAACACGGGCGAAGGCGGCTCGAAAGAGCACGGTTTCCTGGTCGGCGGCTCCATCCCGCTATTCTCCAACCGCCGCCAAGTGAAAATCGCCCAAGCACAGGCCGTGGGCGCACAACTGGAAGCCGACGAAGCCCGGCTGCAGGCCGAAGCCGCCCTGCAATCGGGATTCAACGAATTGCAACAGTTGCGCCGGGCCATGGACGTGTATGACCTGCCCCTCATGCAACAGACGCTCGACCTGATGAAAAAAAGCGTGAAAGGCGGCGAGATGCCGGTCATCGACTACTTCACGGAAGCCGACCAGGTGTATCGCAACATGCAAGCCTACATGGACTTGGAAAACCAATACCAGAAAGCCGCCGCCATGCTGTATAAAAACAGGTTATGACCACTCACGGGAAGAAAGAAAAGGATGCAACTTTTTCAGGCATATTGTGTGCGTATCTCAAATTCTTTTCCTAACTTTGTGGGAAAGGAAAACGCATCATTAAATTATGGTAAACATGGAAAAGAATTTTTTGCAGAATTTCTCATTGGAAGGTAAAGTGGCCTTGGTGACAGGAGCTTCATACGGCATAGGGTTCGCCATCGCCACGGCATTCGCGCGCAGCGGTGCGACCATCGTGTTCAATGACATCAAGCAGGAATTGGTGGACAAGGGGCTGGCCGCCTACAAGGAAGCCGGCATCGAAGCTCACGGCTACGTGTGCGACGTGACGAATGAAGAAGCCGTGAACGCCTTCATCGCCCAAGTGGAGAAAGAAGTCGGCGTGATTGACATCCTCGTGAACAACGCCGGCATCATCAAACGCATCCCCATGACGGAAATGTCGGCTGCGGAATTCCGCCAAGTCATTGACGTGGACCTGAACGCACCGTTCATCGTGTCGAAAGCCGTCATTCCCGGCATGCTCAAGAAAGGCCATGGCAAGATCATCAACATCTGCTCCATGATGTCCGAACTGGGCCGCGAAACCGTTTCGGCCTACGCCGCAGCCAAGGGCGGACTGAAGATGCTGACGCGCAACATCTGCTCGGAATATGGCGAACACAACATCCAATGCAACGGCATCGGCCCGGGCTATATCGCCACGCCGCAAACCGCCCCGCTGCGCGAACGCCAGCCGGACGGCAGCCGCCATCCTTTCGACAGTTTCATCGTGGCCAAAACTCCGGCCGCCCGCTGGGGCACTCCGGAAGACCTGCAGGGCACGGCCGTGTTCTTGGCTTCGGATGCCTCGAACTTCGTCAACGGACAAGTGGTTTACGTGGACGGCGGCATCTTGGCTTACATCGGCAAGCAACCCCAATAAGGGGAAAAATACCTTTTTCCAAAAAAGAGGATGCTTCTGCAAAGGGGCATCCTTTTTTGGGGCGCAGTAGAAATTCAGTGGGGATAACCTCATAGTTTGGCGACCCTGAAGAAAAAGAAACTTTTTTTGTCCTCCATGCCGATTTTTGGGAGCAGTAGAAATATAACGGGGAACGGTGTCCCAATTATGCTTCAGCTCGGATTTTGGTGTCGATGCATTCATGGACTTTCATTCCACTGCGCGCGGCATGAATTTGTGCAGTATATTAAATTCCCGTTGAATTTGCTCCTTGAATTTCGCGTTCATTTCTAATTGACTGCAAAAAAGAATGGCGGCGACGCTTTCCGAAAAAAGTCGTCCCGCCATCCCCAAGCTACATTGGTATGAATTTCTCAATGCCGGATATGGGAAAGCTGTGGTGCCCACATCCGTTGGAAAGCCTGGCACCTTTGGCTCTTCTTGGCAATGCTTCGATTCGTCGGGGCATTGATGCCCGTGTCCGGATAGCCATAATAGAATGTGTGATTATGCCTTTCTTCAGTCAATGACGTAATACGTCCTTGCCCGTCCATTTCCACAGTATAGTATTCTGTATGAGTGCCGTATTCATCAGTCCAACTGCAGGAAGTCGGGATATTCTTGGTGGTCTTTCCCCAAAATCCCGCATAGTATATGACATCACTGTCCAAAACGAAATCGGGCATGAAGATACCGCTGTTCACCGGCGCATTCTCGGCGTATGTATAGGTATAGACTTGAGTTTCGCTGATTTCACCGTTCATCTTATACTCAATCTTTTCTCCCATCAAATTGCCGTCCTGCCATGTGAACTCAAAGACATTTTCGAGGGTATAAACCATGCCGTATTCGTTCATCTCGGAACGGGTCACTACTTTAGTCAGATATCCCTCTGCGTCGTATTCCCCTGTCAGCGACCCGGTGAGGTTGATTTCTTCCCTTTCGTCGCCATATCCATACGCATTTTTCCATGAAGTATCCGTCCGGGTGATGGCTCCGCGGCTGTTGGTTTGGATATTGTAATAGCGCATTTCGAAAAGTTCATAGTAACCGCCTTCGTTGGATTCCTCATGGGCGACGATTTCGAGCGGAGACTGGTTAATCGTGACGTTTGCGCCAAGATACTCCGCGTCATATCCGCCGGTCAACACCCCGTCAGAGTAATTAAACTGCGACAAAAAGCCGTCGGCGTACCAAATGGAGGACACAGGATGCGTGATACCGGCCTCAGATACCGAAGGCACGGTTCCGCTTCCACCACCATTACCGCCGTCGCCGCCATTGTTCTCTTCTTCGTCGTCCCCACAAGCTGTGAAAGCGACCAAGCCGAATGCCAATGCGCACACCGGCCATAAAATTCCAAAAATACCTTTCATATTTCAATCGTTTAATTTGTTACAATTTGCAAATTTAGCTGAAAAGCAAGAAAAGATAGGGGCGATGCGGTGCTGCATGGAATACGGAAATGATGCCAATCCGGATACAGCGTGGTAATCCGGTTACGGTTGGAAACGTTCATCCTCCCGCACGGATTGCGAGAGGTCTTGGAAAAAGTCGTGCCCGAGGATGCAGGAAATGCGCCAAAGAAGGGACACGTCAATATTCTCCTTGGCGAAAATCTTATATACGTTGGGACGGGTGCAACACAATTGTCTTGCAAACCAGGTTACCGTACGCCCCTGTTCGTGGAGCGTCCGGCTGATATGCCGCCCGATGTGGAGCATGCGTCCGCCTCCTTCCGTGCCCGGACTCCCGACAGGCTGTTTTCATGGATTTCTTCGGAACAGATATATACGAAAAAGGCGCGGGAATCTTACTTTCGCCCGTTCTGAAATTCAAGGCCTTCGCATGCCCACCTGTCGAGAACGGACAACGCAGAAAGCCCACGCCGATATGTATATGACGTGTCTTTCTCCCGCAAGCGGAAGAAACGGCACGTGGATATACACACCACGAGGACGCCACTGGTTGCCATTTGTTCTTCCGACAGGTCAAAAGTTGCGAAGTTTTGAATTTCGAAAGCCAGACGCCTGTAAACGTCTTCTCCATATAATCATGCACATGTCCCATGCCCTCCCTTGGGCCTTCTGCGGCAATGTGCAAGGCAAAGTTAGTAAAAAAGGGCGGATATGGGCATTCCACAGTCCGTTTTTCCCGCTTTTTGCAACTTTTTCCTAAAATATATACTACTATGTATTGCATAGTTCCGATGTATTGCCTATTTTTGTGCCGGGGGAAAAGAGTTCCGGCCGGACATGTTCCCTAATAAAAGGACAGATGCCTATGAATGTGGACAATGCAAAATCACAGATGCGGAAAGGAATGCTGGAGTATTGCGTCATGTTGTTGCTCCGCAGGGAGCCTTCGTATGCTTCGGACATCATCGCGCGGCTGAAAGAGGCCGACCTGATTGTCGTGGAGGGGACGCTCTACCCGTTGCTCACCCGGTTGAAAAAGGACGGGTTGCTGAGTTACGAATGGCGCGAGTCCACCCAAGGCCCGCCGCGCAAGTATTATGCCCTCACGACCGAGGGTGAGGCGTTCCTGGGCGGTCTGGACAGCGCATGGAACGAACTGGCCACCACGGTGGCCCATCTGAAGGCGGAATCCCCGACAGACATCCCGCCATCTTCAACGGACTGATTGCCTTAACCTTCAAATTCAAACAACAATGAAAAAGAACATCACCATCAACATGTACGGCGCACTCTATGCCATCGACGAGGATGCCTATGACTTGCTGAACCAATACCAAAGCCACATGCGCCGCTACTTCTCGCACAAAGACGGCGGGGAAGAAATCGCGGAAGACATTGAAAGGCGCGTGGCCGAACTGTTCGCCGAGCTGAAGGCTTCCGGCGTGGAGGCCATCACGATGGAACACGTGCAGGACATCATCGCCCGCATCGGCAACCCGGAGGAAATGGACGGAGAAGACGAATCCTTGGAAGAAAGCGGCAAGGAAGAACACAAAGGGAACGTGCGCAAGAAACTGTTCCGCAACCCGGATGACAAAATGCTGGGCGGCGTGGCATCGGGCATGGCCAGCTATTTCGGCATCGATGCCTTGTGGGTACGCTTGCTGTGGATTCTCCTCACTTGGTTCTCGGGAGGAATCATCGTGCTCGTCTATCTCATACTCTTGGTCATCGTGCCCGAAGCCTGCACTCCGGAAGACCGCCTGCGCATGCAAGGGCGTCCGGTGAACATGAAGAACCTGCGCGACGAAATCATGCAAGGCGCACGGAAAGCCGGGAAATATGCCACCGCACCGGAAACCCGAAAAGGTTGTCTGAACAGGATGTTCGAACTTTTTGCCGTCGTGTTGAAAGGTTGTCTCGTCATTGTCGTCTGCGGCATTCTCTTGTTTTGCATCGCCGCGCTGTTCTTTGTTTTCATCATATTGGGCTTATACGGACTTGCCGGCTTGATGAACCTGTTCATTGGTTCGCCCATGCCCGGTTTCCTTGCCGGCCATGACTTCCAAGGTCATGTTTGGATGGTCGTCTTCAGTTTCACGGTGCTTGTCTCCACTACCTTATTTATAGGTATCCATACGCTCATGCGCATGGCGGGGAGAGTACGCTCATTGACTTCATGGAAACGCGTTGCGCTCGTCGTGGTCTGGATAGCTTCGGCCATTGCGCTTGTCTTCTCGTTTGTTCCTGAGCGCATCACACAAAGCACACGGGAACATTCGCTCCGCGCCCGGCGCGAACTGAACGTCTTGGAATCTGAAGGCTGGAAAGTTCTCCGGCATGAGCATTGCGACACTTATGTCAAAAGCGGGGAATATTATATCCAAGGCAAAGGACACTTGCAATATATCGACGCTTGGAGCCGAAGCCCTGAAATGGCCTACGAACTGGAACGGACAGTCCGCGTGTCCCCCGGCACATACCGGCTGGAAGCTGCGGCACGCACAGACGGGCGTGGCTGTGAGATTTTCGCCATCAGCGGGAACAAAGAACGGCGGGCCGAAGTGCCGGCGTATGGCGATGAAGGAGGGGAAATCTGGCAGGAAGTTCAAAAATTCCTTCATCAAGGTGCCGCACCGGCAGGCATGGACATCATGGGCATTAAGGCGGCAAACAAAGGGAAAGGATATGGATGGAGCCGCGTGGCGATAGATGGCATCGTGGTGGGCACGGACAGCGTGGTGCGCTACGGAGTGAGCAACGTGCGCAGCGGACGTTGGGACGGCACGTGGTTCTCGGCTACGGACTTCGATTTGGAAAGAGTAACTGAGAAATGACGAATTTTCCTTGTCTCGCCGTTCACCTTTCACTATATTTGCACATTCGGAATCCCCTATAAATATAAGGAATAGAAATGAAACTCAAAACACGTTTTACCCTTTACGCCTTGTGCGCGGTATTGGCAACAGGTTGTGGTAATGGCGAAGAAAAACTGCCCCTCGTCCATGCCCACCGCGGCGGGGCGGCGCTTTATCCGGAAAATACCATCGAGGCCATGGTGAACGCCGTGCGCATCGGAGTGCCCGTCATGGAACTGGACTTGCAGGTGACGAAAGACAGCTGCGTGGTCGTGTCGCATGATGCTTACCTGAACACCGCAAAGGCGTTGACACCCGAGGGCAAAGAAATCCCGGCGGATAAGGACAAGGATTACCGCATTTACGGCATGGATTACGACAGTCTGCGCCTGTACGATGTGGGCAGCAAGCCCAATCCGGACTATCCGGGACGGGTCAACATGCCATGCCGCATCCCCTTGTTGTCCGATTTGATAGACAATGTGGAAAACACGGCCAAGGCCACCAAGGACACGGTGCGCTACAACATCGAAATCAAGTCCGACCCCGCCAAGGACGGTGTGTTTTCGCCGGACTACCGCACGTATGCCGACCTCTGCATGCAGGTGATGTTGTCTAAGGACTTGGGCGACCGCTTGCTAGTGCAATGCTTTGACCCGCGCACGTTGAATTACCTGCACGAGCGTTATCCTTCGGTGCGTTTGTCCTATCTGGTGGAAGACTCCGTGGCCTCATTCGAGGAGATGATGTCGCGGCTGGACTTCATCCCGCAGGTGTTCAGTCCGGAAAGCCGCTTGCTGACCAAAGACATGATGCGGGCGGCACGGGCGAAAGGCATGGAAATCGTCCCGTGGACTGTGGACGACCGGAAAGAGGCAGAAAGGCTCAAGCGGTTGGGCGTGGATGCCATCATCACCAACCGTCCCGACCGCGTGATGGAATGGCTGGGTTATCCCGTCCCCAAACGTTGAACGACGAAACCAAATTACCGACTCACATGATTCTGCTGAAAGGACTCCACAAGACTTACCACAACGGCGCGCCGCTCCATGTGCTGAAAGGCATTGACCTCCACATCGAAAAAGGCGAGTTCGTGTCCATCATGGGTGCTTCAGGTTCCGGAAAATCGACCTTGCTGAACATCCTGGGCATCCTGGACAACTACGACTCAGGCGAATATTACCTGAACGGCACGCTGATACGCGACCTGGGCGAAAACCGCGCTGCTGAATACCGCAACCGGATGATTGGTTTCATTTTCCAATCGTTCAATCTCATCTCGTTCAAGAACGCGATGGAGAACGTGGCACTTCCCCTTTTCTACCAAGGCGTGAGCAGGAGAAAGCGGAACATGCTGGCCATGGAATACCTGGACAGGCTGGGGCTGAAGGAATGGGCGCACCACTTGCCCAACGAGCTTTCCGGCGGACAAAAGCAACGGGTGGCCATCGCCCGCGCGTTGATTGCCAAACCGCAAATTATCCTGGCCGACGAGCCGACCGGCGCGTTGGACAGCAAAACTTCGGTGGAGGTAATGGGCATTCTCAAGGAACTGCACGACCACGAGGGGCTGACCATCGTCGTGGTGACCCATGAAAGCGGAGTGGCCAACCAGACCAACAAACTCATCCACATCAAGGACGGGCTGATTGAACGGATTGAAAACAACCTGGACCATCATGCCTCCCCGTTCGGGCAAGGCGGGTTCATGAAATAGCGGTGCACGATGACAGACCTGCTGCAAGAAATCTACGGTACCATCATGCGCAACAAACTGCGCACCGCGCTCACCGGCTTTTCCGTGGCGTGGGGCATCTTCATGCTCATTGTGCTGCTCGGTGCGGGAAACGGGCTGATCCATGCTTTCGAAAAACAATCGGCCAACATGAAGATGAACTCCATGAAGATTTTTCCCGGCTTCACGGCGAAACCTTATCAGGGCATGCAGGAAGGACGGCATATCTCGCTTGACGACCGCGACCGCGAAATCACGGCTACGGCTTTTCCCGACCAAGTCGTCACGGTCGGAGCCACTACGAGCCAAGCGGGCGTGACGCTCGCCTACGGACGGGAACGGGTGGACATCACCGTGGACGGCGTTTTCCCCAACTATCCCGAACTGGAAGCGGTGAAGTTGAAAGAAGGACGCTTCATCAACCCCCGTGACATGGCGGAACGCCGGAAAGTAATGGTGTTGCACGAAAAGACGGCCCGTACTTTGTTTCCCCAAACGAATCCCATCGGCCATTACGTGGATGCGAGCGGCGTGGCCTACCAGATTGTCGGCATTTACCAAGACCAAAACAGCTTTTCGCCCACAGCCTTGGTGCCGTTTGCCACTTTGCAGGCGGTTTATGCCAAGGGCGACAGCATCGATAACGTGACTTTCACCACCAAGAACCTGGCCGATGAGGAGGCAAACAAGGCTTTTGAGGCAGACTATCGCCGGGTGCTCGGCCAGCAGAAACAGTTTGACCCCACTGATGACGGAGCCATTTGGATATGGAACCGGTTCACGCAATACTTGCAGCAGCAGACAGCCACCCAAATCCTGCATGTGGCCATCTGGGTCATCGGCATCTTCACCCTGCTGAGCGGCATTGTGGGCGTGAGCAACATCATGCTGATTACCGTGCGCGAACGCACCCACGAGTTCGGCATCCGCAAAGCCTTGGGAGCCAGGCCGCGCTCCATCCTGTGGCTGATTATCTCGGAGAGCGTCGCCATCACGACCTTTTTCGGCTACCTCGGCATGGTGGCGGGCATCGGTGTCACGGAATACATGAACATCGTGGCGGGTAAACAGACCGTGGACATCGGCGTGTTTGCCATGACCGTGTTCGAAGACCCCACTGTGGATTTGTCCGTCGCCATCCAGGCCACGCTGACCTTGATTGTAGCCGGGACGCTGGCCGGGCTTTTCCCGGCATTGAAGGCGGTGAGGATACGTCCGATAGAAGCACTTAGAGCAGAATGACGATGAAAAGGTTCGACTTAGACGTTTGGGAAGAAATCCTCGTGACCCTCACGCGGAACAAGACGCGCAGCCTGCTGACCGCCTTCGGCATCTTTTGGGGCATCTTCATGCTGGTAGCCCTCATGGGCGGGGCGCAAGGCATGCAGCAAATGCTCTCGCGCGAGTTCGAAGGCTTTGCCACCAATTCCGGCTTCATCGGTTCGAACAAGACAGGGAAAGCCTATAAAGGTTTCCAGCAAGGCCGCACCTGGGACTTGGAAAATGCCGATGTGGAGCGCATACGCCGCAGTGTGGGCGAAGTGGAGGTCATCACGCCGAGCCAGGCCCGGTGGGGAATAAACATCATTTATGAGGAACGGAGCATCGACGGCACGCTCAAAGGACTGTATCCAGAATACGGGAAGATCGAAGAGCCTTTGATTTCGCACGGACGCTACCTGAACGACATGGACGTGAGGGAACGGCGGCGGGTGTGCATCATCGGGAAGCGTATTTATGAGACTTTGTTTCCCGGCGGCGGAAATCCTTGCGGGAAGTCGGTCAAAATCAACGGCATCTACTATCAGGTTATCGGCGTGAGCATGTCCACGGGCAACATTTCCGTGCAAGGACGTTCGGAAACGTCCGTCATCATCCCGTTCACCACCATGCAACAGAATTATAACCTCGGACAGAAAGTACAGCTCTTGTGCTATACGGTTAAGAAAGGCTATTCCATCAGCGAGGTGGAAGAAAAAGTGGCGCAAGTCGTGAAGCGCGCACACTATATCCATCCCGACGACAGCCAGGCTTTGGTGCAGGTCAACGCGGAAGCCATGTTCAGCATGATGGACAACCTGTTCTCCGGAGTCCGCATCCTTGGGTGGATGGTCGGGCTGGGCACGTTGCTCGCCGGTGCCATCGGCGTGAGCAACATCATGATGGTGACCGTGAAGGAACGCACCACGGAAATCGGCATCCGCCGCGCCATCGGGGCGCGACCGGGCGACATCCTCCGGCAAATCCTGTCCGAAAGCATGGTGCTTACCGTCTTTGCAGGCATGGCCGGCATCACACTTGCCGTGTTCCTTCTTGATGCGGTGGAAGCCGGGCTTTCCACACCCGAGGCCGCCGCACATTTCCAGATCAGCTTCGGGGAAGCCGTCGGGGCATGCCTCCTGTTGTTATGCCTGGGCCTGCTGGCCGGGTTGGCACCGGCCTACCGCGCCATGTCCATCAGGCCGATAGATGCCATTCGCGATGAATAAACGAATCCGAACATTGTAAAAAACAAAAACCAATGATATGAAAAAGTGGATAAAAATAACCGTAACCGCGCTGGTTGTGCTGGTGTTTATCGGCACGTTCGTGTTCCTCTACCGGAAGTCAAGGCCCCAAACCGTGACTTACCAAATCCTGAAAGCCGAAGTCAAAGACCTGCGGCAAACCACCGTGGCCACAGGGAAGATTGAACCGCGCGATGAAGTGGAAATCAAACCGCAAATTTCGGGCATCATCGCGGAAGTCTATAAGGAAGCCGGAGAACTGGTGAAACAGGGCGAAGTCATCGCGAAAGTGAAGGTGATTCCCGAGCTGGGCACACTCAATTCGGCGGAAAGCCGTGTGCGTCTCGCGGAAATGAACGGACGGCAAGCCGAAACCGACTTGGAACGCATGGAAAAGCTCTACAACGGCAAGCTGGTGAGCAGCGAGGAATACGAGAAATCGCTTTTGGCCGCCAGGCAAGCCCGCGAAGAGTTGCAGGCCGCCAAGGACAACCTGGAAATCGTGAAGGAAGGCATCACCAAAAACAGCGCGTCCTTCAGCAGCACGTTGATACGCTCCACCATCGACGGCCTGATTCTTGACGTGCCCGTCAAGGTGGGCAATTCCGTCATCATGAGCAACACGTTCAACGACGGCACCACGATTGCCACCGTGGCCGACATGGGCGACCTGATTTTCCGGGGGAACGTGGACGAGACGGAAGTGGGGCGCATCCGCGAAGGCATTCCCGTGAAAATCACGCTGGGCGCCCTGCAGGGCATGACGTTCGACGCGAAACTGGAATACATCTCCCCCAAAAGCACGGAAAACAACGGGGCCAACCAGTTCGAAATCAAAGCGGCCATTGCCGTGCCGGACAGCGTCACCGTCCGTTCGGGCTACAGTGCCAATGCCGAAATGGAATTGCAACGCGTACCACATGCCGTGACGGTGCCGGAAGTGGCCGTGGAGTTTAGCGGCGACACGACATTCGTCTATGTGCTGGCCGATAGTGTGCCTGCGCAGCGGTTCGAACGTCGCCGCATCGTGACGGGTGTCAGCAACGGCATAGACACGGAAGTGAAAGAAGGCTTGAAAGCCGGTGAATTGGTTCGCGGACTGAAAAATGAACAAGCATCATGAAACACAGTAGCATCTTGGCATGGGCCGTTCTCATGGCCTTCGCCGCACCTATCCACAGTTACGCCCAGGAAATTTGGGATTTGGAACAGTGCATCGACTATGCCATTGCCCACAATTTGACCGTGAAGCAGCGTGAAGTCGCCCGCCAACAGAGCGAAATCGACGCGAACACGGCCCGTTGGAGCCGCCTGCCCGACCTGAACGGCAACGCGTCGCATTCGTTCAACTTCGGCCGTAGCCTGCAGGCCAACAACACCTACCAAAGCATCAACACGCAAAGTACGGGCTTCGGGCTTAGCACGAGTATCCCGCTTTTCACCGGCATGCAAATCCCCAACAATATCGCCCTGTCGAAGTTGAACCTCAAAGCGGCTGTGGCGGACTTGGACAAAGCGAAGGAAGATGTCAGTGTGCAAGTGGCTTCCGCCTATTTGCAAGTGTTGTTCAACCAAGAACTGGCCAAAGTTGCCCACGAACAAGTGGGGCTTAGCCGGGAAATGCTGGTGCAGAAAGAAGCTTTCTTTGAGAACGGGAAAGCTTCCGAGTCGGAATGGCTCGAAGCCAAGGCCCGTGTGGCACAGGATGAACTGTCGGCCGTGCAGGCGGATAACAACTGCGGCCTATCCCTGTTGGAGTTGACTCAATTGTTGGAGCTTCCTTCGCCCGAAGGTTTCCAAATCGCCATTCCGGACACGCGGATGGAACTTTTGGCAGAAGACCTGGCCTCTCCTGCCGAGATTTACAGCCAAGCCGTGACAGCCAAGCCGGCCATACTGGCGGCACAATATCGTTTGCAGGGCGCAGCCCGCAGTATCAAGATAGCCCAAAGTGGTTTCTATCCACAGCTGAGTTTCGGGGCGGGTTTGAGCACCAACTATTATAATATTTCCGGACGGGAAAATGCTGCTTTCCGGCCGCAACTCCGCGATAATTTCAGCCAATATATGGGCTTCTCGCTAAGTGTCCCCCTTTTCAACCGCTTGAGCACCCGCAACCGGGTGCGCTCGGCCAAAGTGGAACAGCTTTCGCTCACCTGGCAACTGGAAGAGGCAAAAAAATCCCTCTACAAGGAAATACAACAGGCTTACTATAATGCGGTCAATGCAAAAACGCAGTATCAAAGCAGCCAGACGGCCAGCGAAGCAGCAGAGGCTTCATTCCGGCTGATGAAAGAGAAATATGCCAATGGAAAAGCCAATGCCACGGAATACAACGAGGTGCGTACCAATTGGATGAAAGCCTTGTCGGACTGCATACAGGCCAAATACGAATACCTCTTCCGCACCAAGATTTTGGATTTTTACCGGGGGATTCCGATTACATTGAAATCGGATGGTCTGTAATTTTCGGAACAGTCCGCATTCTTTCCTTTCTAATCCGGTGTTGTTCCCGTGGGCGTGAGACCCCGTCGCAGCTGAGCTTGGGACGGTATCCGACGACACGCGGGTTTGGCAGAATGTCATCCCGAAGACGGAACAAGTTTCTTTTTGCCGGATTTTGGTGGATTCCCGTGACACGGCTTTTGAGCCAGCAAGGCAAAACAGAGAAAAAACCAGGCATTTTTTGCACAAAACAGCCCCTTTGTGCAGTGTTTTATGGGGGTTTTTTACTTTTTGAGGTAGTCCGGCCCCGAAATCTTGCCGCCGGGACAAAAAAATCCGGGCCCCGAAAAAGAAATTCCCGGCCCCGGAATTTTTTTTCCGGGCCCCGAATTTTTCAGCCGGCGATTCAGAAGCCCTTTTTCCCGCTATTTGGAACTTTTTCACCGACAAATCCCCGATGTCAATATGTCGGCACAAGCCCCGCCCGGCTTACGTGCCCCGGCAATCTCGTCGCGGAAACAGCCCGCACCCGCGACAAAAAGAAAGCCTGCGTCCTCTATTTGCCGACATTTGGGTTGCCGCACGTTCCGCGAGACTGCGTTTTTTGCGCCCGTCGCCGCCCCCAGCCCCGTACAAGTGAATCTCAGGGGCCTTCAAATGACAAAATGTCAAATCCCCGGGGAAATAGCAAAATGTCAAATCTGTCGCAGCGTATCGGGGGACAGTTTTTAAACTTGGGGATTTAACGAATGACGAATATTCGTTTGGGGAAACCCCTCCGGCCCTTCGGGCCACCTCCCCTACAAGGCGGAGGAGTTTTGCCTCCGGACGGACAAACCTTTGTTGCGATGGATCTCAAATCTGTCGCAGCATATCAGCGGGGTAGCATGAAACCGTTTCCCCACTGAATTTCTACTGCCCCTGAACTGTTCCCAAACTGTGGCCCATTTATTGGGCATTCACAATAAAAAAATACATCCGCATGGGAATATGTTCCTGCGGATGTATTTTGGTTGGACTACCTGGATTCGAACCAAGACAAACAGAACCAAAACCTGTTGTGCTGCCATTACACCATAGTCCAATCCTTGATTGCTATCTTTCGAAAGCGGTGCAAAATTAGCGTTTTTTTCGGTAACCCGCAAATTTTGCGCCTGTTTTTTTATTTGGCAATGAGCAAGAAATAGTTTTTCTTGCCGCGTTGCACGAGCAGGTATTTGCCGTCAAGCAGGTCATCGGTGGTCACCACGCGGTCGAAAGCTGTGAGTTTTTCCTTGTTCAGCGATACGCCGCCGCCCTGCACCATCTTGCGCATTTCACCTTTGCTGGGGAAGCATTGTGTCATCTCGGCCGTCAAGTCCACGGCTTTCACGCCTGCGGACAAGGCATCGCGGCTGACTTCGAACTGTGGTACGCCCGCGAACACTTCAAGCAGGGTTTGTTCGTCCAGTTTGGCGAGGCTTTCTTTCGTGGCTTTCCCGAAGAGGATGTTGCTGGCTTCCACGGCCATGTCGTAGTCTTCGCGGCTGTGTACCATGACGGTGATTTCCTCGGCCAGGCGTTTTTGCAGGATGCGTTGTCCGGGGTCTTCGTCGTGGCGTGCGATGAGGCTTTCAATCTCTTCTTTGTCGAGTGTGGTGAAAATACGGATGTAGCGTTTGGCATCCTCGTCGGCCACGTTGAGCCAGAACTGGTAGAAAGCGTAGGGGCTGGTATAGCGTCGGTCAAGCCAGACATTGCCTTTCTCTGTCTTGCCGAATTTCGTGCCGTCGGCCTTTGTCACGAGCGGGCAAGTCAGGGCGAACACCTCGCCTCCGTTGGTGCGGCGTATCAGTTCGGCTCCCGTGGTGATGTTGCCCCATTGGTCGCTGCCGCCCATCTGCAGTTTGCAGCCTTTGTGTTCATATAAGTAGAGGAAGTCATATCCTTGGAGGAGCTGATAGGTGAACTCGGTGAATGACAGTCCGTCGCGCGCCTCGCCGTTGAGCCGTTTCTGCACACTGTCTTTGGCCATCATGTAGTTCACGGTGATGTGTTTTCCCACTTCGCGGGCGAAGTCGAGGAACTTGAAATCCTTCATCCAGTCGTAGTTGTTTACCAGTTCGGCATGGTTGGGCGCATCGCTATCGAAATCCAGGAAACGCTCCAACTGCTTTTTGATGCAGGCTACGTTGTGGCGCAAGGTCTCTTCATCGAGCAGGTTGCGTTCCTGGCTTTTGCCCGAAGGGTCGCCAATCATGCCCGTGGCACCTCCGATGAGAGCCAGGGGCTTGTGCCCGCACCGTTGGAAATGTTTGAGCATCATCACGCCGCAGAGGTGGCCTATGTGCAGGGAATCTGCCGTGGGGTCAATGCCCAGATAGGCAGTGACCTGCTCTTTTTCGAGTAATTCTTCGGTTCCCGGCATCATGTTATGGATCATGCCTCTCCATTTCAGTTCTTCTACAAAGTTCATCGTATGAGTCTATTTTGTTTTTATTGGTTTTGACGTGGCAAAAGTACGACCTTTCACCGACACTTGCAACTTATCGTCTTATTTTTTAACTGTCTGCGTGATGTCGCGCAGGTTTTGCAGGCATTGTGCGTTCAGGCTTTCCGGGCTGCATCCGCGTAGGCTGGCAGCGGTGTGGTATAGGGCATCCACGGAGTGCGGGTCTTCGTCTGTTTCGAGGAAAAGCCTTCCCGGCGGACACAGGCGCAGGCTTTCGGGGTTGAAGCGTGGCCCGAAACTCAGGTAGAAACCATGGGTCAGGAGGCTTTCCGCCAACCGGGGTTTTCCTCGGAAGCCATGGATGACGCAAGCGATGGCCGGGCGTGTGCGTTTTGCCGTGGCCAGTAATTCGTCCCATGCCTTGACGCAGTGGATGACGGCGGGTCGTCCCGTCGTGCCGGCTAGCGCGAGCTGGCGTTCGAACAGTGCGAGCTGGAGGGCGAAAGGGGTGGGGCAGATTTTGTCAAGTCCGGTCTCTCCGATGGCGATGCAACGGGGATGGGCGGCGACGCGGGCCAGTTGGCGCAAGGCTTCGTCGGCTTGTGGGGGAAGGTGCCAGGGATGGATGCCGGCAGAAAAGAAACCACTGGTGATGGCATCCTCTTCGTCTTTGCCTGCGGGCAGGAGCAAATTGCGGATCACGGTCTCGCCAGGGACGGCTTCGCGGTGGGCGTGGAAGTTCAGGTAAAGGTCCATGGCGGCGGTCAGGGCACAGGGTCGTAACCGCTCCCGCCCCACGGATGGCAGCGAAGTACGCGGCGCACGGCCAAGTACATGCCTTTGAACGGGCCATGCTTGCGGATGGCCTCGATGGCATACTGCGAACATGTGGGAGTGAACCGGCATGAAGGCGGGGTGAAAGGCGAGATGGCCTTGCGGTAGAATTGTATGGGCGCGATGAGGGTGGCGGACAACAGGCGGAGGAAAGAGCGGCAGAGTTTATTCATGGGCGGAAACCTCCGTGACGTGTGGCGCGAGCCGTTCCGACATGCGTATCAGCAAGTGTTTCACATTGCGTTCGACCTCGGCTGTGGCATACTGCCTGTCGGACAACCACAGGAAAGCCACCATGAGATGTTGGCCGGGTAACTTGTCCAAGGCATCGTCCAGCAGGTGCTTGTGCAGACGGTAGGCTTCGCGTATCTGCCTTTTCACCCGGTTGCGTTTGACTGCCCGTTTGAAATGGCGCTTCGACACCGATACCATGACTGACACGGGGGCGGGCGTTTCGGCCTGCGCCACCGGCATGAAGACTACACGTAGCGGGAAAGCCGACATTGACTTTCCGCCTCTTACGAACAAGGCTTCAATGAGCCGTTTGCTGCACAGTCGTTCTTCCTTGTGAAATGAGAATCCGGGCGTTTGTTTCATGGTGTGTGTTGTGGAAAAGAAAAAGGGCGCGTGGCGGCACCCTCTTTTATGTCATTTTTGTTTCCTTCATCCATTCTGTTTTTTGATGAAAGCATCCAATGCGGCGGTGATTGAGGGGTATTGCGGAGAGGGTGCCTCTAAGTCCAGCCTCAATCCGGCATCTTTTACCGCCTTGGCGGTCGTGGGGCCGAAGGTGCCGATGGCGATGTCTTTTTGTTCGAAATCGGGGAAGTTCTTCTGCAAGGCCTGTATGCCGGATGGGCTGAAGAAAATAAGCATGTCGTAGTCGAACTTCTCTTCCGGCGTGAAGTCGTTGCTCACCGTGCGGTACATTACCACCTCTTTGTGGATGAGCTTTTTGGCATCCAAGAGATTGGCTATCTCGTCGTTGTGCACGTCGGAAAGGGGGACAAGATATTTTTCGGACTTGTGTTTGACCATGGCGGGCAGCAAATCGTCTATTTTTCCGGTCGAGCCGAAAAACACTTTGCGTTTGCGGTACTGCACATATTTTTGGATGTAGAGCGCGATGGTTTCCGTGATGCAGAAATATTTCATGTCTTCGGGGATGGCCACGCGCAGCTCTTTGCACAAGAGGAAGAAGTGGTCGATGGCGTTGCGTGAGGTAAACACGATGGCCGTGTAGTCTAGGATGGATACTTTCTGTTGGCGGAATTCTTTTGCCGACAATCCTTCAACCTTGATGAAGGGGCGGAAAACCAAATCTACGCCGTACTTGGAAGCAATTTCGAAGTAAGGAGATTTTTCTGAGGTTGGTTTAGGTTGTGAAACCAATATCTTCTTAATCATAGGTGTCCAAATATTTTTATAATAGTATGTCGTTCGTATATTCCAGTGCTTGCCATAACCCCAAAACGGGCAGTATTTCGAGGGCACAAAAGTACGCAATTAAATGTAGAAAGCCATGAAAATTATGAAAAAAGATGCAAAATGTCTTATAAAATAGGAGAAGTTTGATGAAAATGAGCAACAGGATGGAATAAAACAGCACTTGGGATGCCGGAAGATTGAAGTAAACCATGACCAAGGCGAGAGGAAAAAGCAGAATTCCCTCGGCGGAAACAAGGAAGGAATAGGACTCCCCCCATGTCTTCCGTCTTTCTTTGTCAAAGAATATCCAATTCACGAAAGCGTAAACAACTTGTTTGAGCCCCAAAAAGAACCAACAGATGGCGATATGGATGCCCAAGAGCGCATGGGGAGAGACGGGGGACATGAAAAGGTCGCGGACGGACTGGGTGTAGTCGAAGTAGATGAGTCCGGCCAAAAGTCCGGTTTGCAGGTAGAGGAATACGGTGTGGCGCATTTCTTGACCTGTTTTTGTGTCGAATAACTGATTCTTTTCAGTCTTGTTCAGGAAAAAGTCCTGCAGGTGTTTCCTGATGTCTTTTTTGTTATTTGCGAGAATGGAAAGTACGACGAGGAAACAGCACAGCAGGATGCCCGTCACCCAATTGTCGTTGCGCAACAGGTAGGGGAGCGGCTCCGCGCTTTTCCCGAAGGGGCGGGCGGGGATTTCCGGGTGGTAGGCGGCATTGTGTTGGAAGAAGCCTTCGTCTTTTTGGCAGGACGGGAGCGTAGAAAGGGAGATTTTCCCGGTGGGGATGTGCCAGCCGGGCAGGTTCAGGGTGTCCGGGCGGGTGGAGCGCACTTTTGCGCGTTCCGGGAGGCGGGTTTGGACGGCAGAGTCCTGTTGGGCGGGCGTGGCGTCTTCCGGGAGGCTTTCGATGATTTCGGCCGGGTTGAATGTTTCTTCCGGATTTGCAGCCCGGACATGTGTTGGGGAGGCCGAGGATTGGGTTTGGGTCGAGTCTCTCATGGCTTAGATGGCTGCGAATTTTCGGATACTGGTGTCCCATGCCGGGGTGGACAGCAAGAGGCCGATGGCTTCTGCGGGCGAGGATGCCACTTTCCAGATGTTCAGATGTGCCGGGCGCATGAAATGTTCGGCGGCAGCGCGGGAGAGCATTTCCAGCAAGGGGTCGTAGAATCCTTCCGTGTTCAGGATGACAATGGGGTTCAAGTACAGGCCAAGCTGTTTCCATGTGATGATTTCGAGCAGTTCTTCCAATGTGCCGCATCCGCCGGGCAGGGCGATGATGCCGTCCGAGAGGCGGGCCATCGTTTCCTTTCGGCTGTGCATGTCGTCGGTTTCAATCAGTTCCGTAAGTCCGGGGTGATGCCATCCTTGCTCCACCATGAAGCGGGGTATGACGCCCGTCACCTTTCCGCCGGCGGCAAGGCAGGCATCGGCGCAGGCTTTCATCAGTCCGCGGTTTCCTGCTCCGTTGACCAGCCGGATACCTTGTCCGGCCAGCGTCCGTCCCAGTTCGGCGGCGGCATGAAAATAGGCTTCCGGCACTTGTGTGCTGGAAGCCGAATATACACATACGGTTTGGATGTGGTTCATGGTTCAGGACAGTCCGAATGTAGCCTTGATTTTGTCCACGTAGTCGAGTTTCTCCCAAGTGAACAGTTCCACTTCCATGGTCTTTGTGGGCATGTAGCGGCTTTGGAACACTTTGGTGACAGTGCGTGGCTGACGGCCCAAATGGCCGTATGCGGCAGTTTCTTCGTAGATGGGATTGCGCAGTTTCAGGCGGTCTTCAATGGCTTTCGGACGCAGGTCGAACAGTTCCGCAATCTTTTGTGCGATGTCCCCGTCACTCATCTTGACATGGCTGCGCCCGTAGGTGTTGACGTAGATGTTCACCGGGCGCGCCACGCCGATGGCATAGCTGACTTGCACCAGCATCTCGTCGGCCACGCCGGCCGCCACCATGTTCTTGGCGATATGGCGTGCGGCGTATGCGGCCGAGCGGTCCACCTTGGACGGGTCTTTTCCGGAGAACGCGCCTCCGCCGTGTGCGCCTTTTCCGCCGTATGTGTCCACGATGATTTTGCGTCCCGTCAGTCCCGTGTCTCCGTGCGGGCCTCCGATGACGAATTTGCCTGTCGGATTAACATGGTAGGTGATGTTTCCGTCAAACAGTTTGAGGATGTCCGGGTTGTGTATCTCGCTGATGACGCGGGGCATCAGGATGTGAATGACATCTTCGCGTATCTTGTCGAGCATCTTGCGGTCTGCCTCTTCCTGGTTGCCGTCCACGGGTTGCACGAAATCGTCGTGCTGGGTGGAAACCACGATAGTGTCCACGCGCACGGGCTTCCCGTGTGTGTCATATTCGATGGTCACCTGGCTTTTGGCATCGGGACGGAGGTAGGTCATTTCCTTGCCTTCGCGCCGTATGTCGGCCAACACGCGCAGGATTTTGTGGCTCAGGTCGAGGGACAGCGGCATGAAGTTTTCTGTTTCGTTGGTGGCGTAGCCGAACATCATGCCTTGGTCGCCCGCACCTTGCTCCATGGGGTCTTCGCGCTCCACGCCCCGGTTGATGTCCGGGCTTTGTTCATGGATGGCGGACAACACGCCGCAGCTTTCGGCTTCGAACTTGTATTCCGCTTTGGTGTAGCCGATGCGGCGGATGGTGCGCCGCGCGATTTCCTGCAAATCGACATAAGCTTTTGATTTCACCTCTCCGGCCACGATGACCTGTCCGGTGGTGACCATCGTCTCGCAAGCCACTTTTGATTCGGGGTCGAAAGCCAATAATTCGTCCAGGATGGCATCGGAAATCTGGTCTGCCACTTTGTCGGGGTGTCCTTCGGACACGGATTCTGAAGTAAATAAGTAACCCATTTTTTTTGTAATTTGAATAAATGATAAGTTGAAAATGGGGTTTCATTGGGAAGGTATGCGTGCAATGCGGACATTGCCTTTAGCATTTTTTACTGTGGTTGCAAGCCGCCCAAATCTATCCACATTTGTATTTCGTCTGCAAAGTTAAGGAGAAAAGAAGAAAAGAGGTGTGTTTTTCCCAATTATTTATGTTTTTATTAGGTTTCTAGCTCGTTTTTTCCTATTTTTGACGCAGGAACGAGTTTTATTGATTAACCTAACGACAATAATTTATTTATCATGAACAAATCTCCTATTTTCAGGTGGGGCGCGACGCTGGCCATGGCAGCCTGCATGCTGTCCGCCTCGGCACAGGTGACGTTGGACATCGATGCTGGCCGGCGTGGCCCCGCCATCGGCGAGCGTCATTACGGCCTTTTCTTCGAGGAAATCAACCATGCGGGTGATGGCGGCTTGTATGCGGAGCTGATTCACAACCGCTCGTTTGAGGACAACGCGGCGAATCCGGACAAGTGGTGGGCGGTAGGTGAAGCCGACATGTCTGTCACCACGGAAGGGCTGCTCAACGCGGCACAAGGACATGCCCTTAGGCTGCAGATGCACGAGCCGGGCGATGGTGTGCGCAACGAAGGTTTTTGGGGCATCAACGTGGTGGAAGAACGCGTTTACAAGCTGTCTTTTTGGATTCGTGGCGAAGGAACTTACAAGGGGACACTGACCGCCTCGTTGCAGTCTGAGAATGGCACACGGCTGGGCTCCACAGAAATTCCTGTGGACATAAACGGCGAATGGACAAAACTGGAAGCTGAAATCACGGCCACGGGCGATGATTCGAAAGGATGGTTTGTGCTGACCGGAGATACGCCGGGCACGGTGGTGCTGGACGTGGTGAGCCTCTTCCCGCCGACATGGAAAGGCCGTGCGAACGGTTGCCGACCCGACTTGGCTGAAATGCTGGCGGCAATGAAGCCCGGATTCGTGCGTTTCCCAGGCGGATGCTATGTGGAAGGCGTGTGGGGAGGCGGGAGCACGAACCGCTTTGAATGGAAGAAGACCATCGGGCCGATAGAGGAACGTCCGGGCCACATGAACCAGAACTGGGGCTACCGCGTGACGGACGGGATGGGATTCCACGAGATGCTCCAGCTGACGGAAGATTTGGGCGCGGAACCGCTCTTCGTGGTGAACATGGGCATGGGGCACGGCTGGGCCGAAGACTACCGCCAGATTGATGAATACATCCAAGAGGCGCTTGACGCGATTGAGTATTGCAACGGCGACGCGCAGACCACGAAATGGGGCGCGGAGCGGGCAAAGAACGGGCATCCTGAGCCCTTCAATTTGCGCCTGATAGAGATAGGAAATGAGAATTATAACTTTTCCTCTGAAAACAATAGAGACCAAAGCGACCACTATGCGGAACGTTACATCCAGTTCTTCGAGGCCATCCGCGAAAAATATCCCGAAGTGACCATTATCGGCAACGTGGAGGCGTGGGGCACGGATGACCCGTCGTGGCGCAATCCCTATCCCGTGGATGTGGTGGATGAGCATTATTACCGCAACCCGTCTTGGTTTGAAGGGAAATATAACAAATATGACATTTACAGCCGTTCGGCCCACAAGATTTATGTGGGCGAATATGCCGTGACGCAGGATTTCGGTGTGCAAGGTCACTTGGAGGCCGCTTTGGGCGAGGCCGTGTTCATGCTGGGCATGGAAAATAATTCGGACGTGTGCGTGATGAACAGCTACGCGCCGATATTTGCCAATGTGAACAACTACAATTGGCGTCCGGACATGATACAGTTCGACAGCCGCACAAGCTATGGTACGCCTTCATACTACGTGCAACAGCTGTTCCCCAACAACGTGGGAAAAGAGAATGTGGAGTGGACGGAAGAGGGAAATCTGGTCCAAAATCAGGCCTGCCATGTCGGACTGAGCACATGGCTTACCGATGCCACATTCGACAATGCCCGAATCACATCCAATGATGGTGCGGACATATTTAGCGATGATTTCTCGTCCTCCAACCCCTCTTGGCAAGCTAACGGCGGAACGTGGAACGTGTCCAACGGACAGCTCCACCAAACGGACATCGGCATGGAAGGTGCAGTATATGTGTGCAATATCGAAACGGGAAGCAACTACACTTTTGAAGTGGATGCCACGAAAAACAGCGGGGCTGAAGGTTTCCTGATTGCGTTCAATTACGTTGATGACAAGAATTATTGCTGGTGGAACTTGGGCGGATGGAACAACACGCAGCATGGCGTGGAAGTTTGCTCGGACGGGGTGAAGTCCACGGTGGCTTCCGTGGCGGGCGCTTTGGAGACGGGGCGCACCTACCGCATACGGATCCGGGTGGAGGGTACGCGCGTGAGATGCTACCTCGATGATGAATTGCTGCATGACTTCACGTTGCCTGTGGAACGCAAGGTGTATGTGTCTTCCAGCATCGACGATGAGGCGGGTGTGCTTTATGTCAAACTGGTCAACCCGCATGCCGCGGCGCAGGCCGTGACTGTCAACCTGGCCAACGCTTCCGTCACGGGAGGCAGCATGGTGGAACTGACAAGCGGGAGCAATAAAGATGAAAATTCGCTGGACAACCCGCGCAATGTCGTGCCGCGCGAATCGACGCTGGACGTTGCCGGGCAGCGGTTCACGGTGGACATGCCGGCTTGGTCGCTCCGAATCTTGCGGCTGGACGTGACGGACGTGGAAATCGTGGAGGAAGAACCTGCCACGTTGCCCGAACCGCTGGTGCAATACAGTTTTGAGGCAGGGAAAGGCACGGACGATTCGGGCACTTTCCAAGGCACGTTGCAGGGCGGCGCGTCCGTTGTGGCTATGGAGGATGGCAACCACGCGCTCTACACCGGGGCGGACGCAAAGGGCGGTTACCTGGATATGGAAGCCGATATGGCCCGTGCGACGCTCGGCGCGATAGAGGGGGATTATTCCGTGTCGGTGGACATTGCCTTGGCCGGCGTGGGCAACCTGGCGCAGGCATGCTGGGCTTATGGACTGGCGGACGGGACGGACAAATATATGGGGCTGGTCGGTTCGGCCGGCAACATGGACTGGAGCTTCACGGCCAAAGGCGATGCGGGGGCCAGTTTCGTGGCTTCGCGCGGCGGGTTGGGATATGGCCGGTGGCATAATCTGACCTACGTGCAGGAAGGCGGTATGGCTCGCTTCTACGTGGACGGGCGGCTGGTTGCGGAACAGGAGACCTCTTTCCATCCGGCGGATATCGCGGAGGGACTGACGGAGGCTTATTTGGGGCGTTCGCCTTTTGAGAATGTCGCCTTGATGGCTGAGACTTATATGGATAATTTCCGCATTTACGGGCAGGCATTGGATGCCGCCCAAGTGGAGGAACTTTATGAGCAGGTGGCAGGCTTTTCGATGGAATCCGGCGAGGCAGACCTTGTGGATGCCTCCGCAGAGCTGGAAGCACTTGGCAAGAAATTCGGTTTCCTGCATGCCACGGTCGCCCTTCCGGCGGAGACGGACGGAGGTGTTCCCTTGGTATGGACGTTTGAACCCGGGGAGGCCAACGGCGGGCGCGTGACGCTCAGCGGGAACACGCTTTCGGTGAACAGCCTTCCCCAAGGCGTTGAACCGGTTATGGCGGGCACGTTGAAGGTTTCCATCGGCGGCGATGCGTCCGCTTCTTGGTCGTGCCCCGTGCGGCTGGCACCGGATGACAACCGTCATGGCTACCTGTATTGCTTCATGAATGCAGGCAATGAAATCACCAACTTCGCGTTGGGTACGAAGGAAGATCGGGGACACGTGTTCAACGTCCTGCTCGACGGGGGAGAGGTGTTCGACACGGAAGCCTTGGCCGGCATCGAGGGCGGCACACGCGATGCTTACCTCGGGCGCGGCGAGGAGTCGGACGGCTATTTCATCACCACCACGGACATGAAACAACACGTCTCGGGTGTGTGGAACAACCATGGCATCAACCTGCTGCGTTCCAAGGACCTCATCCATTGGGAAGGCACGACGTTCGATTTCACCAAGGGCAAGTCTATCTTCTCAGACCCCGAGGCCGTGACGGGCGTCTATGACACGGACGAGGAATATGCCCGCATCAACCGCGTGTGGGCACCTCAGTTCGTCTGGGACAAAGACTACGGCAATGGCGAGGGGGCTTACTTGGTGTATTACTCCATCCTTTCCACGAACGAGGGCGACACGCGCGACCGCATCTTTTATTCGTACGCCGACCGGGAGTTTAAGACGTTGACCCAGCCCCGGCTTTTCTTCGATCCGGGCGTGGCGGTCATTGATGCCGATATCGTATATAACCCCTACGACGGCCTTTATCACATGTTCTACAAGCGCGAAGGGGCTTCGGGCACCGACCGCGGTATTTATGAAGCCACGAGCGACCGCCTTGTGGGCGGCACGTGGACCGACGTGGCGCACGTGACCAACGAAGGCAGCGAGCTGGTGGAAGCCCCCACGGCAGTGCGCCGCATCAATGAGGACGGCTACAACCTTTATTATATGCGTTATTCCGGCGGGAGTGCCTACAAGTATTGCGAGACCGACCACTTGGGATTGAACATCAGCTATTCGACGAACGTGGGCGGCACAGGTGCGTTCCAGCACGGCTCGGTGATGACCGTCACGGAGGAAGAATACGTCATGCTGCAGGCCTGGAGCGACGTGCGCCTTCTCCTTCCGGAAATCATTTTATTGAAAGAGGAAAGCGGGAGCGCGGCCTTTGACGAAGCCATCCGGCAGGCGGAAAGCGCGTTGGATTTGACTACGGTGGCGGAGCTGGCTTCGGCTCTTCCGGCGGCCCGTGCCGCCCTGATGGATGCCGCCGTGGCATACGCGGAGGAGGAATCCGGGGAAGGGGAAACCGACTTGACCTTCCTCCTGAAGAATCCCGGTTTCGATGAATATGGCTCGGGCTGGAGCGGTACGGCGTTCTCGGCAGCGGGCCCCGATGTGGCAGAATTTTTCAACACTACTTTTGACACTTATCAGGTGTTGCGCGACATGCCTGCAGGAACCTATCGCTTCCTGTGCCAAGGTTTCTACCGCGACGGCGACTATGTGGTGGCCTATCCCGCCCGGCAAAACGGAACGGAACAGTTGCGGGCAGAACTCTACGTGAATGATGTGGCGCAACCTTTCATGTCGCTTTTCGACGAGTCGGTGCCTTACACCTATTCTCCTTATACTTATCCCGACAACGTGTGGACCGCCCACAGTGCTTTCAACATTGATGGGGAGTATGCAGCCAACGAGGTGGAGTATAAATTGGAACAACGTGGCGACCTGCGGCTCGGCATCGTCAAGGACGAGCACAAAACCAACGACTGGACTTGTTTTGACAATTTCCGTCTTTATTTCAAGGCTTTGCCGACGGCTATCCGTGAAATGACGGGAACGTCCGTGGATGGCCCGGTGGACGTTTACACCGTCAGTGGCGTGAAAGTGCGCAGCGGAGTCGCTTCAGGAAAGGTTGTGGACGGCTTGGCCGAAGGCATTTATATCGTGGGCGGCCGCAAGGTGGTCGTGGGTATATGATGAAGAAGATGGATGTTTAGTCCGATGGAAGGAATGCGGCCTCCGGGGCAACCCTCCGGAGGCCGTATTGCATCTGTGTGAATGCTTGTAAACGGCAGGAAATTTTGGTCTCGCCTTGGAAATCTTCAGGCTAAAGATATTTTCTCATGCCGGACGTAAAATCTTTGCAGGTCGGTCAGCGTTCCTGTTTCAGGAGCGCGTCTAGTATGATTTCGAAGCCGATGTAGCCGTTGCTATGGTTGTCGTTGAGGATGCGTCCTTCGCGGTCCACGAGGACATAGCGGGGAACGGCGGTGAAATGGAAAAGACGCTGCAGGCGGTTGAAGTCGTCGTCCGAGATGCGGTAGGACAGTTCGCCTTGCAGGTGCTTGGCCGTGAAGTCGTCGTAGAATGGTTGCGGCGTGTCGCTCTCGCCCGTGACGAACACGAAGTCGATGTCCGGGCTGTCGGCATATTTCGTGCGCAGCTCTCGGCTGTCCTCAATGCCTTTCCGGCAGGGGCCGCACCAGCTGGCCCAAAAGTCCACCAACACGTATTTTCCTTTGCATGGGGCGATGAGGCGGCGGAACACGTCGGCTTCCTCTCCCTCCGCCAATTCGTAAGCTCCGTCGTCGGCGGTTTGTACCGGACGGCTGGGATGGACGCGTTCGATTTCGTCGAACACCAGTCGGGTGAGGCGCAGCGGGCGTTCCATGTCCTGCGTGAGCACCACGCCGAAACGCAGGGCTGTTTCGCGGTCTTTCAAGAAGGAAAGGTAGCTGTCACACTTGCGTACCCACATCAGGTTCTCGGCGAAAGAGTGGCGCAGGCCGCAACTGGCTGCAATCGAGTCGCTGATGGTTCGGTAGGTTTGCACCATCTTATTGAGAACCCTCCATTCGATGCCTTCCGGGTTGGTCTCTTCTTCGGGCACAGGGGTATTGGCGATCTTTTCTTCCCACACTTTGCTGGCCTCGGGATATTTCTTTTCCAGCGCTTTGGCATCCTTGAGATGTCGGGCCAGCTCCTCCGAAGTCCAAAAATTGAGATGCCCGGCCCGCTTGTCCATTTCGCGCAGCGCGGGCAGGTCGGTTTCGTCGGGCGTGATGCCCATGTCCTGCATGACCGACAGCAGCGAGAGTGGATGGACGAACCCTTTCAGCGTGGGCATCTTGTTGAACACATAGGCAAATTCCAAGCGGTTGATGAACGTTTCGAAGGACGGGCAGGCCGCAGCCGTGATGTCGTCCATCGGCATTTCGTGCAGGAAACGGTAGTAGTCCCCGGTATTGGGCTTTTTCCCGGGGATGCCGGTCAGGTTGAACAGGTTGTTGCCCGCGCTGAGCCGCACATGGTTGCGCATCAATGCGGCGGCTTTCGGGGTGACGGGGCGGATGACGAAAGCGGAGTCCAGGCTGTGCAGTTCGGCCGAAAGCCACTCCAGCTGTTTCGGGAGGAACTCTTCGGGCGACATCGTTTGGGCGGCCTGCATCAAAGCCCTGCTGCCGGAAAGGTCGAGGGGGTTGGATGCCGCGAAGTCTGTCAGCGTCCGGGCGTTCCGCCCCATGGCTAGGAAGTTGCCCCGTTGCAAGTTCCATTCATATTGCGTCTTGCGTCCCCAGTCGAGGTAGAGGGTGAGCGTGTCGCCCGGTTCCACGTAGAACGGCACCATGCTTTCGTCGTGGATGATTGTCATGCCCATCACGGGGTGCGTCAGAGGGATTTCGGCGCGGAAATGTCCGTCCGGCTCCACTTCCGCGAGCACGGGGCACTGGTTCATGCCCGAGGGGAGGAAGTGGTCTTCCAGTTGCAGCAGGAAGTTGGAGAATCCCGCCTGGGGACCGTAGCCGTCGATGAAGCCTTGCACGACGGCGGTGTCGGTGCGGAAAAAAGTGGCTTCGTCGAAATGCGCCGTATCAGCCGACGCGATGCCGGGACGCAGCTGGGGCTTTCGGCTCAGGAACTCATGCCGGTTGCCGTCTGCGGTCAGTCGCAACGTGCTGTCCTTGCGTAACGAGAGGGTGAGCTGCAGGCTCTTGCCCGTTTCGCTTTCCAAGGTGAGCACGGTCTTGTCCTGCGTCTCCCGGATGGCCGTGTAGCGGTAGAATCCGTTGTCAATGATGGCGAGGCTGTCGTAGAATCCACAACGCCATGTGTCTTGTCCGTCGGTGGAGAACCAGTTGCCCCGCAACGCTTGCGGGAGGTTGTCGGCTCCGGACGGCATGGCCAAGCAAAGGCAGGCCATGAGAAAGAAGTTTGTTTTTCGCATGGTTAGGTTGTTGGATTAGGCAATACGGTTAATCAGGCAGACTGGCCTAATGGCTTTCTTCCTTGGCCTTGAAGGCCAGGGCATACATCTTCATCTGTTTGAGCATGGCCAGCAGGCCGTTGCTGCGCGTGGGCGAGAGGTGTTCCTTCAGGCCGATGCGGTCGATGAAGTAGAGGTCGGCATCAAGGATTTCCTGTGGCGTGTGCCCGCTGAGCACCCGGACGAGCAAGGCCACGATGCCTTTCACGATGAGGGCGTCGCTCTCGGCGCGGAACGTCAGCAGGCCGTCGGCGTAGTCGGCCTGGAGCCACACGCGGCTTTGGCAACCGTCTATCAGGTTCGCGTCGGTCTTGTATTCCTCGGGAAGCGGTTCTTGTTCGCTGCCCAGGTCAATGAGCAGTTGGTATTTGTCCATCCAGTCGTCGAAGTCGCTGAACTCTTCAATGACTTCGTCTTGCAGTTCGTTTATGGTTTCCATTTTCATACATTTTCGTTGTAAATCACTTGGAGCACGGTTTGCCCCACGGCTTCCAGCACCTGCCGGTCGATGTGCTCCATGTTGTCGTCCACGGTGTGCCACGTGGGGCCGAAGCCCGACGCGCCGTCGGTGAAATAGGGGATGATGTCAATGCAGGGGATTTGGGCAATTTGGTTCACCGGCACGTGGTCATCGGTGACGTAGCCGCCGTCGCGGTCGGGGAAGAACTGGCCGTAACCGGTTTGTGCCGCCGTCTGCCACACGAGTTCCACCACCTGTGAGGCATATTGCCGCGAGTAGCCTTCCTTGGAGAACGTGCTGCCTTGTCCGCCCACCATGTCGAGCAGGATGCCGAAACGGGCGCGGTAGCCATAGACGTGCGGGTTGGCCGCCCAATGCTGCGATCCGAGACACCACGACGTGGCATCCGAACCGGCTTCTTCCGACCATTGCGGGATGCCGTAGTCTTCCGCGTCGAAGCAGATGAAGTCTATACCTATATTATTAATGGGGGAAAGCTGGATGAGCCGTGCCATCTCAAGCATGACGGCCACCCCGCTGGCTCCGTCGTTGGCCGCCAACACGGGTTTTTCCCAATTGGCTTCGTCGGGGTCGTTGTCGGCCCACGGGCGGCTGTCCCAATGGGCGCAGACGAGGATGCGGGCTTCGGCTTCCGGATTATAGGATGCGATGATGTTGCGCGCTTTCAGGATGGTGCCGTCAAAGGCGCGCAAGTCGGCCTTCTGTTCGGTGACGGCCGCGCCGAAACTTTTGAACTTTCCGGCGATGTAGTCGCCGCAGAGGCGGTGTGCTTCCGTGTTGGGCACACGCGGGCCGAAGGCGCATTGCGCCGCAGTATATTGGTATGCGCTGTCGGCGTTGAAGTCCGGGGCGGCGGCCATGGGGATGGTGTCGTTCCCGTTTGCCTCGCTGCGGGTCTTGTTCCCGCATGCCGCGCAAAGCATCAGGAGGAAGCCGAACGCGGCGGCTTCCCATCGGAAGGGTATGACTGTTTTCTTCATGGATGTATGTTATGTTTGTCGTTTGTCTTGTACGGCCTGCATGGCGCGCAGGAAGTTCCCGCCCCAGATTCCGGCGATGTCCGCTTCGCTGTATCGTTCGGACATCAGGCGGCGGGTGAAGTTGATGGCTTCGGATGCCGAGGCACAGCCGGGGATGCCGCCGTCGCCATCAAAGTCGGTGCCGATGCCCACGTGTTCCACGCCCATGATGTTCACCATGTGGTTCAAATGTTCAATGGCATCGAGGATGGTGGCTTCTCCGTCCTTGCGCAGGAAGCCTTTGTAGAGCGTCACTTGTGCCACTCCTCCTTTCTTTGCCAATGCTTTCAGCTGGTCATCCGAGAGGTTGCGCGGCACGTCGCACAGGGCGCGGCACGAGGAATGGGAGCAGACGATGGGGGCGTCGCTCAGCTCCAACGCATCGTAAAAGCTGCTTTCCGCCGCGTGGGAGAGGTCCACCATCAGTCCTAGCCGGTTCATTTCGCGCACCACCTCGCGCCCGAACGCGCTCAGCCCGCCGTGTTCGCCTTGTCCGCGTGCCGAGTCGCAGATGTCGTTGTCGCCGTTGTGGCACAAGGTCATATAGACGATGCCCCTGTCGCGGAAGTGCCTGAGGAGGGACAAGTCCTTTCCGATGGCATAGCCGTTCTCGATGGCCAGCATGACAGCTTTTTTCCCGTCGCGTTTCAGGCGAGGGAGGTCGGCTGGCGTATAGGCGATGTCCATGGCCGTGCAGTTGGCTGCCGCCATTTCTTCGATTTGTGTCAGGATGCGGTCGGCCTTGGCCGTGGCGGCCAGGAAGGCTTCGTCGGTGCGTTCCCGCTGTTCGAGGTAGGCTGCCATGACGACGGCATCCAGTCGTCCTTCGGACATTTTGTGCAGGTCAACGAGCACATTGGGGTCGCGTCGGTCGAAACGGATGCCTTTCGGAAACCACATCGGAGTGTCGCAGTGGCTGTCGAGCGTCAGGATACGTCGGTGCAACGCTTTGGCGCGGCGGAAGGAGTCCGCTTCTCCGGCCAGCCAGCGGAACAGGGGCATCATGCACTCGTCGCCACGCAGGATGAAACATTCCGGATGCCATTGTACGCCCAGGATGGACTTGTGTTCCGACGACTCCACGGCTTCAATGACACCGTCTGCTGCCGTGGCACAGACGCGCAGGTGCGGCCCGGGGTTGCGCACGGCTTGGTGGTGGAATGAGTTGACGGGAATCGTTTCCGTGCCGAGCAGGGGGTGCAGGATGAGGCTGTCGCCGGTTATCCTCACGGTGTGTGAGGCGCAAGCGCGATCCAGCTGTTGGTCGTGCTTCACGGGAGGCCGGCCTTCTGTCGTCCGGTTGCCGATGTCTTGGCACACGCTTCCGCCTAAAGCGGCGGCCAGCACCTGGATGCCGCGGCAAATGCCCAAGATGGGAATCTGCCGGTCATAGGCCAGGCGCGTGAGTAAAAGTTCTGCCAGGTCGCGGCGGGCATTGATGCCGTGCAGTTCGGGCACTGGCTCTTCGCCCAAAAAGAGCGGGTTCAGGTCGCCCCCGCCCGAGAGCAGCAAGCCGTCCACCGTTTCCAGCGTGGCGGCCAGTGCGTCCCTGTCTTCGAAAGGCGGGATGACCACGGGCACGGCACCGGCGGCGAGCACTGAAGCATAATATCCTTCGGCCAGTTCGCAGCCCTTGTCACCGAAGTTGCCCGTGATGCCCACAACGGGGCGTTCCCGTGTGGCAGGAAAGCGGTCGTGCATGTGGCCGTAAGCCGCCTGCCAGTCGAAATAGCTCGCGGTTTCCATATCCTCTGTACGTCCTCCTTTTCCCGCAGTTCCTATTTGCTTTCCTTCTCGTCCGCGATGGGAATTTCCTTGTTGATGCTCTGTTCGAGCGAGATGAGCGTCTCGGTGGAGATGACACCGCTGATTTCCTGCAGACGGTTGTTGAGCAGTTCCATCAGGTGGGCGTTGTCGCGGGCATAGAGTTTGACGAGCATCGTGTAGGGGCCGGTGGTGAAGTGGCATTCCACGACTTCAGGGATGCGCCGCAGTTCCTCTACCACGCGCTTGTACATGGAGCCGCGTTCGAGGATGACACCCACATAGGTGCATGTGCTATAGCCCAGAGTCTTGGGATCCACGTGGTAGCCCGAACCGGTGATGACACCCGCGTCCGTGAGCCGTTGTACCCGTTGGTGGATGGCCGCGCGTGAGACACCGCACACTTCAGCCACGTCTTTGAACGGTACGCGGGCGTTGGCCGTAATAATCTCTAATATTTTCCTGTCCAGTTTGTCTGTCTTTTCCATTTTGTCAATACTTTGGGTTGGTTTTACATTGTGTAAGCAAATATAGCCGTTTTTTTGCAGACTGCATGGCGTTTCATCAAAAAAAGATGCCAAAAAGTCTTGGCATCTTTTTTTTGATGATAGGAGAACCGTCCTTTATTTCTCGATTCCCAACAGTTCCACCGTGAAGATGAGTGCGGAGAACGGTTTGATTTTTCCAGCTTCGCGCGAGCCGTAGCCCAATTCCTGGGGGATATAAATCTCCCATTTGGAACCTACGGGCATTTGCGTGAGGGCTTCCGTCCATCCTTTGATGACTTGGTTGCAACCGAATGTGGCCGGTTTCTTCCGTTCGTAAGAACTGTCAAACACCGTGCCGTCCACCAGGCGGCCTTCGTAGTTCACCTTTACCCGTGAAGTCGCGGTCGGGATTTCGCCCTTGCCTTGCACCAGCACTTTGTATTGTACGCCGGAAGGCAACGTCTGCACACTGTCTTTCTTGGCGTTTGCTTTCAGGAAAGCTTCGCCTGCGCGGCGATTGTCCCCGTACTTGCGTTCCATGTTGGTGTCGCGGTAGTATTTCATCTGCTTTTGGGCGATTTCTTCCGCCCTTTTCAGCGACATGTCGGTGGGTGCTCCGGCCAACATTTTTCCGAATCCTTCCAGGAACAGTGTTTGGTTGAGCGTCTTTACCGAGTCGTTGTCCGCAATTTGGCGGTTAAGCCCCGGGATGATTTGCGTCTCCACTTGTTGGCGGATTTGCAGCCCTGCGCTATAGGCTTCCTGCCGCTTGCGCTCCGTTTCCGTGAGTGCGGCGTTGAAGCCTTTGATGAAGTCGGCCATATAGGCTGTGTCCACATTCATCCGGCTGGCAAGGTATTGTTTGAGCCCTTGCGTGTTGGCCATACCCATTGCGTAGCTGAATGTGTCCACGGAACAGGTGTCAACCTTGGCCGTTTCTGCCTTTTTGGCCTTTTTGTTCTTTCTTACCTTTGCGCCTCCGTCGAAGCAGGCAAGAAGCGCCAATGAAAGAACCGCGATTTTCAATCCTTTCATCTTTCCGGCTTTATTTTTCGATGCTCAGGAGCTCAATTTTGAACTTCAGCGCAGAGAACGGCTTGATTTGGCCGGCTTCTCTTTCTGCATATCCCTGTTCTTGCGGGATGTAAACCATCCACGTTGAGCCTACGGGCATGTGCGTGAGAGCTTCCGTCCAGCCGGGAATCACTTGGTTGCAGCGGAATGTGGCAGGCGAGTTGCGGCGGTAGGAGCTGTCGAAGATGGTGTCGTTGATGAGTTTTCCTTCGTAGTTGACTTTCACACGGCTGGTGTCTGCGGGAATTTCGCCCTTGCCTTCCGTGATTACTTCGTAATACACTCCGTTGTCCAACTTCTTGATGCCGGGCTTCTTGGCAATTTCAGCCATGAACTTTTCACCGGCAGCCTTGTTTTCGCCGTAGGTCTTTTCGAGGCTTCTGGCTTTCACTTCTTTCATCATCTTCGTGGCCACTTCTTGTGCCTGTTCGAGGGTCATCACGCCATCTTTGCCCGTTACGCCAGCGATGAATCCAGCCATGAAATTCTGCAGGCTGATGGTTTGTGTGGAATCATTGCCGAACACTTCGTAGTTGACACCCTTCACCATTTGCTGGCTGATTTGCTGGCCGATGTTGATGCCTGCGTAATAGGCCACTTTGCGCTTGTCATCGCCTGCGTTGGCACCTTCGTTCAGTCCTTTGACAAATTCGGCAATGTAGGCGGTGTCCACTCCGAGGCGGTTCACCAAATAGGGCTTCAGGCCCTGTGTCTGTGCCATGCCGATGGAGTAGCTCAGAGAGTCCACGTCGTTTTTCATGTCAGCCTTCGGGGTGGAAGACGTGCAGGAAGCAATAAGTGCAGCCAATCCGGCGGCTGCGATAAAAGCTGTCTTTTTCATTTTTGTTTTAGAAATATAAATTTTATAGTTATAACACTTTAATCAGTTCCACATCGAATATCAACGTGCTGTAGGGTGGGATGGAGTTGCCCGCGCCGCCCGCGCCGTAGCCCAACAGGTAGGGAATGAAGAAACGGTACTTGGCGCCTTCCTTCATCAGTTGCAGGCCTTCCGTCCATCCGGCGATGACCCCGTTCAGCGGGAAGTCAGCCGGTTCGCCGCGTTGCAGGCTGCTGTCGAAGAGGGTGCCGTCGATGAGCATGCCCTCGTAGTGGCAACGCACCTTGTCGGTGGCTTTCGGGCTTTTCCCGTCGCCTTCGCGGAGCACCATGTATTGCAATCCCGAGGCCGTGGTCACCACGCCTTCTTTCTGTGCATTCTCCCGGAGGAATTTTTCGCCGTCGGCCTTGGCCTGCTTGCCCTTGGCTTCCTTCTCTTTGTTGAGGGCGGCTTCTTTTTCCTGGAAATATTTGGTCACGATGCCTTGTGCTTCATGATGCGAGACAATCAGTTCCTTGTCTCCGAGCACGTCCTTGATAGCTTGTGCGAAATCATCAATGCTGAGGTCTGTGGCTCCCATGCTTTTCAGTTGTTGTCCGATACCCAACCCTAAAGCGTAGCTTACTTTGTCCATTTGTTGTGCTTTATTTAGAATATTCTTACCAAGGGCGCAAAGTTAGTTGATTTATTTGACCTTGGGAGGATTTTATGGCGTTTTTTATGTATTTTTGTAGGTAAAAAAGTAAAAGAGATGAAAAAAGTTGTTGTTTTGACGGGAGCCGGCATGTCTGCCGAGAGCGGGTTGAGCACGTTCCGGGATTCGGGCGGGTTGTGGGACCGTTATCCTGTGGAAGATGTGGCCACGCCGGAGGGCTATGCCCGTAATCCGGAATTGGTCACACGGTTTTATAACGAGCGGCGGCGCCAGTTGGGGGAAGTGGAGCCTTGCCGCGGACATGTGTTGTTGGCCGAAATGGAAAAGGATTACGACGTGACGGTCATCACGCAGAACGTGGACAACCTGCATGAACGGGCAGGAAGCACGAAAGTGGTTCATCTGCATGGCGAGTTGACGAAGGTCACATCGAGCCGCGACCCGAACAATCCGGAATATATCCGTGAGTTGCGTCCTGGCCAATGGGAGGTGAAGCCGGAGGACAAGGCTGCGGACGGAAGCCCGTTGCGTCCGTTCATCGTGTGGTTTGGTGAACCGGTACCCATGATTGAGAAAGCTATCGAGGTCACGGAGACGGCAGACGTGTTTGTGGTTATCGGTACGTCGCTCAACGTTTATCCTGCTGCAGGTTTGTTGAATTATGTACCTGCCCGTGCGCCGATTTATGTCATCGATCCCAAGCCGGTGGCAGGAATCCACACCGGAGGAAGGGTGTGCCATCTGATGAAAGGTGCATCGGACGGCATGGAAGAGCTTCTTGGATTGTTAAAAAAGTGAAAGCTTCGGGAGATTCCTGTTGTTTTCTATCCAAAAAGTCGTATAATTGCATCGAGATTTGAAATGGATATAAATTTAAACTATTTAGAGCAATGAAGAAATTTATCTGTACGGTGTGCCAATGGGTCTATGATCCCGAGGTGGGCGATCCTGAATCCGGTATCGAGCCGGGCACGGCTTTCGAGGACATTCCCGAAGATTGGGTGTGCCCGGTCTGCGGTGTGGGCAAGGACGATTTCGAGCCTTACGAAGAATAATCAGAAGGCAATGTGATAAAAAGCTGCTTCCGGTCATGTATGTCGTGGCCGGGAGCGGTTTTTTTTCGTTTGGGGGATATTCTTGTCCATTGGGCTTTTGTTCGCCAGGCGGCGGCTATATCTTTGCTGCGATGGATTCAAGTCATAGGTGGTTGAAAGATTTTTTCGGATGCACTTTGCATAATCAGTGCCTTGAAGAAGCTCAACGATATGTAACCTGCGGGCGAGCGCACACTTTACTTATTGGCTTCGAAGAAGTCGAATAACGTTCCGGATTGCGGTTGGACTTCTTTGAAGCCCGGATTTGAGGGACTTGAATTGCCGCAGGTTCGCTTCGCTCACCAGACGGTTACGCATCTTGGACGGTTTCACCACCCTTGACAGGATGTCATGAAATGCCTGTGAAAACAAACAAATTGTGCCGTTTTGGATGGTTTTCGTGACGCGAATTTTGCGCAATCCGTCCCAAATAGCAGATTTTTGCGCGATTTTTTTGCACAAAACGGGGCTTCTGTGCAAGATTTTATCAGTATCTTTTACTTTTTGGAGCAGTCTGACGGGAAATTTCGGGGCCGGAACGCGAAATTCCGGGCCCCGGAATTTTTTTTTCGGGGCTTGGAATTTTTTTTTCGGGGCCCGGACGGAAAAATCCCGGTACAGGAACTTTTTCGCGGCGGCTCCGGGGGCGTTTTTC
>CALUFQ010000016.1 GCA_944319925.1 uncultured Paraprevotella sp. | reverse complement strand
GTGATATTGGCATTGTTCGGCATCGCCTTGTTTGTGGCGGTGCGGGCATTTTGGGCGAAGAACCGCCTGAATGTGGAACTTTCGGAGCAGAAACGACAATTAGAGGAACAGCGCGACCAGCTGATAGACCTCTCGAAGCAACTGGAGGAGGCGACCCATGCGAAACTGGCTTTCTTCACCAACGTGTCGCACGACTTCCGTACGCCGCTTACGCTGATAGCCGACCCGGTGGAGCAATTGGAAGCGTCCAAGAACCTGGACGGGCACGAACGTTTCCTGCTCCGCATCATCCATAAGAACGTGACGGTATTGCTCCGCCTGGTCAATCAGATACTCGACTTCCGCAAGTTCGAGAGCGGAAAGCTGAAGATGTATCTCTCGGAGTTCGACATCGCGAAGGAAATCAACGAGTGGACCGAAGCTTTCCGCACCTTGGCTTACAAAAAGCACGTGCATTTCGACGTGTCCGTGCAACCCTCCGAGGAAGGATACACGATGATTGCCGACGCCGAAAAGCTGGAACGCATCACGTACAACCTGCTGTCGAACGCTTTCAAGTTCACGCCCGAAAACGGGCGGGTCTCCCTTGCCTTGTCCCAATTCGAGCAGACGGGAGCACGGTGGTTGCGCTACCGGGTGGCGGACACGGGCGTGGGCATTTCCCCGGAACACGTGAAGCACATCTTCGAAAGCTTTTACCAAATCGACGTGCATTATGCCGGGTCGGGCATCGGGCTAGCCTTGGTGAAAGCGTTCACGGAAATGCACGGCGGCCGTATCTCCGTGGATTCGGCGGAAGGAAAAGGTTCCGTCTTCAACCTTGAAATGCCCATGAAGCAAGCCGGCACACTTACCGAGGGGGTGGAAAAGAACGCTCTCCTGGAAAACCTGAAAGAAGGCGCCGTGGCCTCTGCCGACCAGGAAACGGTGCAGAAGACGGAGGCAGACATGGCGGACGGCGGAGACAAGGAAATAATCCTGGTGATAGATGACAATCAAGACGTGCGCGACTACGTGAAGATGCTGCTCACCCCGCAATACCGGGTGATAGAGGCCTCGAACGGGCAGGAAGGACTGCGGCAGGCGATGAAGTACGTGCCCGATGCCATCATCTGCGACGTGATGATGCCAGTCATGGACGGCATGGAATGTTGCCGGAGGCTGAAGTCGGAAGTGCAGACCTCGCATATCCCCGTGATGATGCTGACGGCTTACGCGATGGATGAGCAAAAGATAAGGGGATACGAATGTGGCGCGGACTCGTATATCCTGAAGCCTTTCAGCGCACAACTGCTACGCACCCGTTTGCGGAACCTGCTCGACAACCGGCACCGCCTGAACATATTCTTCACCGGCACCGCAACCGTCAAGAAAGAAGCTGCCGGCAAGGTGGACCAAGGGTTTGCCGAACGGCTTCGCACACTCATCGAAAAGAGGCTGGGCGATTCGGAACTCCGTGTGGAAGACTTGGGCGAGGAACTCGGACTGGGACGGGTGCAACTCTACCGAAAGGCAAAGTCACTGACTGGCTACTCGCCTAACGAACTGCTGCGCATCGCGCGGTTGAAACGCGCGGCCGCGCTATTGGCCTCCACCGAAAAGACGATAGCGGAAATCGCATACGAGACGGGGTTTAGCGCACCTTCTTATTTCGCCAAATGCTACCGGGACTATTTCGGCGAAAGCCCCACGGATTTCCTGCGGCGGAAAGAAGGGGAGAAGAGTTGAAGCAAATGCCATCGCCCGTTCCCAAAAATCCGAAACCGCTTCCGTTCATTTCTCTTTGTCCGCAAGCCATGTGATTTCCTGCAGGATTTCGCGGCAGGTCCTTTTCAGCACGGGGTGTACCACATCCGGCGCCACCTCGGCAAGCGGTTCCATCACGAAGCGGCGCAGGTGCATCAGAGGATGCGGAAGGGACAAGTGCACAGTCCCGCTGCCGGCTTCCGGGCTACCGTAGTCCGCTTCAATCACCCGGCCGCCGTAAAGCAGCAGGTCAATGTCGATGGGACGGTCGGCATATTGCCCCTCCACGCTTTTCCGCCTGCGTCCCAATTCGCGTTCCACGGCCTGCGTGGCGCGCAGGAGTTCCTCCGGACTTTTCGCCGTGCGCCACACCCCGACGGCATTCAGAAACGGATGCGGGGAACAGAAGCCCCACGGTTTCGTTTCATAAAAAGCGGACAGGCGTTCCAATCCGCCTATCCGCTCCGTAAGCATGCCTATGGCTTGGTGCAGCAGCTTCTCCCGGTCGCCCAAGTTACTGCCCAAACCCAAATATAAATAATCCATCAATCGTTCATAATCAGCATGGCATCACCGTAAGTGCCGAAGCGGTAGCCTTCCTTCAACGCTTCCTTGTATGCCTTCATGACAAAGTCGTAGCCGCCGTAAGCCGCCGTGAGCATGAGCATCGTGCTGTAAGGCAGGTAGAAGTTGGCCACCATGCAATCCGCCACGCTGAAATCGTAGGGCGGGAAGATGAACTTGTTGGTCCATCCTGTGAATTCCTTCAAATGCCCGTCCGTGCCCACGGCCGTCTCGATGACGCGTTGCACGGTGGTGCCCACGGCACAGACGTGGTGCCCGCTGTCCTTCGCCGTGTTGACGACACGGCAGGCATCGGCCTCCACGAACATCTCCTCGCTGTCCATCTTGTGCTTGGTCAAATCCTCCACATCGATGTCACGGAAATTGCCCAGCCCGCAATGCATGGTGACGAAAGCGAAGTCCACTCCCTTGATTTCAAGACGTTTCATCAATTCGCGCGAGAAGTGCAGCCCGGCGGAAGGTGCTGTCACGGCACCCTCGTTCTTGGCGAAGATACACTGGAAACGCTCCATGTCTTCAGGTTCGGCGGAACGCTTCACGATGTGTTTAGGCAACGGGGCCTCGCCCAAGGCATAAAGGGCGGCCTTGAACTCGTCGTGCGGCCCGTCGTAGAGGAACCGCAACGTGCGGCCGCGCGAAGTCGTGTTGTCGATGACTTCGGCCACCATGGAATCGTCCTCGCCGAAATACAACTTGTTGCCGATGCGTATCTTCCGCGCCGGATCCACCAACACGTCCCACAGACGCAATTCCTCGTTCAGTTCCCTGAGGAGGAACACCTCGATGCGCGCGCCCGTCTTCTCCTTGTTTCCGTAAAGGCGTGCCGGAAACACCTTGGTATCATTGAAAATGAACGCGTCCTTGTCATCGAAATAATCAATAATGTCCTTGAAATACTGCCGGTGCTCAATGGTCTCGCTCTTCTTGTGCAGCACCATCAGGCGGGACTCATCCCGGTTATGTGCCGGGTATTGTGCAATCTGTTCTTCGGGTAACTTGAATTTGAATTGTGACAACTTCATATCAGATAGCCTTTTTATTGTTGGTTAAACATTTCCTGTCGTTTCGATAACCTGCCGTTCCAGCCATTCGGGAAACTCTTCGAGCCGCAGGCAGTCCTCAACCCGCCAGCCGCCGACACGAATGCGGCGCAAGGCAGTCAGGTGTGCGCCGCTGTGCAACGCTAGCCCGATGTCGCGCGCCAAAGCCCGGATGTAAGTGCCCTTGCTGCACACCACGCGGATGTCAATCTCGGGCAAATCGCAACGCAGCAGTTCCATTTCCTCGATGACCAGCGTCTTCGGCTTCAATTCCACTTCCTCTCCCCTGCGGGCCAAGTCATAGGCCCGGCTTCCGTCCACCTTGCAGGCAGAAAAGACCGGGGGCACTTGTTCGATGACACCCACGAACCGCGCCAACACCTCCTCCACCATCTCGCGGGTGATATGCGCCGTGGGATAGACGGCATCCACCGGCTTCTCCAAATCGAACGACGGAGTTGTCTCCCCCAGCTTCAGCGTGGCCACATACTCCTTTGTATGCGCCTGGAGTTCCCCGATGCGCTTCGTGGCTTTTCCGGTACACACCAACAAGACCCCCGTGGCCAGCGGGTCCAACGTGCCCGCATGCCCCACTTTCAGCTTCTTCACGCCCATCCTGTGGCACAATTGCCAACGCACCTTGGCCACCAGTCCGAACGAAGTCCACCCGTATGGCTTGTCGAACGCCAAAATTTCCCCTTCCTTGAAATTCATCCGGTAAAATATGTTGTGAGGCAAAATCAAAGCAGATTATCCATCACGAGAGCCAAGCCCACAATCGCGCAATAGATAGCGAAATAAATCAACTTGCCTTTCTTGACGATGTTAATCATCCACTTGCAAGCCAGGCAACCCGAAACGAACGCTGCCAGGAAGCCGACCGCCAACGGCCAGAAACCGATGCCAGATGCCGCCGTGGCTTCCACCCCCTGCGTTATTCCCTTGATGATGTCCAAAACGGCCTCGCCCAAAATCGGAGGCATCACCATCAGGAACGAGAACTGCGCCAACTTCGCCTTGTCGTTGCCCAAAAGCAACCCCGTGGCGATGGTCGTTCCCGAACGCGACAAACCCGGCAACACGGCAAGTGCCTGCGACAGGCCGATGATGAAGGCATCGCGGAGCGAGATTTCCGCCTTCTGCCGCGGGCGGGCATAGTAAGAAAATGTCAGCAGCAAGGCCGTCAGCAACAGGCACACACCCACCACCAGCAACCCGCTTCCGAAGATGGCTTCCACTTCGTCGCGGAAAAACACGCCCACGACACCCACGGGAATCATGCTCACGATGATGTTCAGCGCATAACGCTGGCTGTCGTTCATCCCCGGCGTCTTGAAGTCGAACAGCCCCTTGAATATCCACACGATTTCTTTCCAAAGGATGACCAACGTGCTGAACACCGTGGCGATATGCACCGTAATGGTAAACGACAGATTGTCCTCCCCCTCAATTCCCAAAAAATGAGAAGCTATGGCCAAGTGGCCGCTGCTGCTCACGGGCAGATACTCCGTCAGCCCTTGCAGGATTCCCATCCATAAAGCGTCCAATGTGTCCATCCTCAATCGTGATAAAGGTTATTAACCGGATTCTCTTTTTCCCCTTCCGCCCCGGCCGGTCTCCCGTCCTCTTTCGCATCGGAAGAAACAGGCCGACGCAAAATGGCATAAATGATGAAAAGGAAGCCCGCGAGGCAAACCACAGGAGCCACCTTGATGCGCCGCACACTGAAAATATCAGGATTAAACACCGTTTCCGAACTGCCGGAACCCGACATCAGGATAAACCCGACAATCACCACGGCCATTCCTGCGGCCAGCAGGATGAAGTTCATCTTGTCGAAAGCAAAATTTTTCTTGTCCATACCTATTTTTGTTTTTTCCATTTCACCTTAATATAAGTCGCCGGCCTTCATCCGCAAATATTTCCCCACGCAAAAATACGTGCAACCCAGCGTGAGCAGCAACCCCGCCACAAGCACCGCCGCGCCGACCCCCGCCAACATGTCCGGCCTGATGTATGCCGCGAGCGAAGGGTCATAACGCAACAACGCGTACGCCCCTGCGGCCAGCAGGCAGTCGGCCGCCACCCCGGACACGAGCCCCAACCGGAACCCACGCGCCATGAACGGGCGACGGATGAATCCCCAGCCGGCCCCCGCCAGCTTCATCGTGCGGATGACCAACCGCCCCGAGTAAACACCCAGCCGCACCGTGCCCGCGATTAACGCGAAAGAAACCAAAACCAGCAAGGCGGCCAACGCCAGCAAGACATAACTTATGTTGCGCAAGTTCGCATTCACCGCGTCCACCAAGTCCTTTTCGTAAACCACGTCCTCCACCAAAGGGTTTCGTTTCAAATCGTCCACGACCCGCACCAGGCTGTCCGTGTTGGCGTATGCCGCATCCATGCGGAGCTCCAGCGAGGCGCGGAACGGGTTCGCCCCCAAGAACTCGGAGGGGTCGCTCCCCATGGCCTCGGCCGCCTCGCGCAAAGCCTGCTCTTTCGACACGTAGCCTATCCCGCACACACAAGGCTTCCCGCTCCATTCCGCCCGCAACCGGGCAATCTCCCCGCCGCCGGCTTCGTCAACCAGCAACGCGGTGACCGTGAGGTTTTCTTTTACCGAATCGGACAACCCGCGGGCGAACAAAACGAAGAAGCACACAAGACCCAACAGGACCAACACCAACGTCGTGCTGACTCCCGTCGTGAACCATTGCATCCCCAAAGATCCTTTCCTTCGCTTCCTTCCCATGATTTCCGGCAGGCATTTAGCCTGTAAAGTTTACAAAAATACAACAAAACACGGGGAGAACAGACTGTTTTAACGGCATTTAACTTTCATTCAGTTCTCTTCTGCCACGCCTTTCAACGTGGCAGAAGAGCTACCCGTGATTTTCACACGCACATATTCCCCGATACGATGGTTGCCACGGTCGAATACCACGACTTTGTTCTGTTCCGTCCGTCCGAACAATTGCTCACGCGAACGTTTGCTCACTCCCTCTACCAGGACCTCGAACGTCCTACCCTCGCAACGACGGTTGCTCTCCGCCGAAAGTTCGTTTTGCAGGGCAATCAACTCGTTCAAACGGCGCACCTTCACCTCTTCCGGCACGTCATCCGCCAAACGCCGGGACGCGTATGTGCCGGGACGCTCGGAATACTTGAACATAAAAGCACTGTCGTAACCACATTCACGCATCAACGACAAAGATGCCTGATGATCTTCTTCCGTTTCGGTGCAATATCCCGAAAAAATATCTGTGGATAATCCGCAATCCGGCACGATGCGACGAATGGCCGCCACGCGGTCAAGATACCACTCACGAGTATATCTGCGATTCATCAGCTCCAATATGCGGTTGCTCCCGCTCTGCACAGGCAAGTGGATGTGACGGCACACATTGGGTTCTTCGGCAATGACGCGCAACGTCTCGTCGCTCATGTCCTTGGGATGAGAAGTTGTGAAACGCACTCTCATTCCGACAGCTTTGTGCGCCACCTTACGCAAAAGCTCAGGGAAGGTCACGGTAGTTCCGTCAGCCTCCTCATGTCGGTAAGAATTCACGTTCTGTCCCAGCAAAGTCACTTCCTTGTAGCCACGCACCCACAAGTCTTCCACTTCGTTCAGGATGCTGTCCACGTCGCGGCTACGTTCACGTCCCCGCGTATAAGGAACAATGCAATAATGGCAAAAATTGTTGCATCCCCGCATGATGGTGACAAACCCTGAAATATGCGGCCCACACACGCGTTGGGGCACAATGTCCTTATAAGTTTCCGTAGTAGAAAGCTCCACATTGATGGCCTTGTATCCAAGTTCGACTTGCGCAATCAAATCGGGAAGCGACAAATAAGCATCCGGCCCCGCCACCAAATCGGCATGGTATTTTTCCAACAATTCTTCCTTGACTCTTTCGGCCATGCACCCCAACACACCAATAATCAGGCGATGACCTTTCCGCCGCAAGGCATGCAAGGCTTCCAAGCGGTTGATAATCTTTTGTTCGGCATTGTCCCTCACGGAACAAGTGTTCAGGAAAATGGCATCCGCCTCTTCCAGATTCTCGCAAGTCTCATATCCGGCCATGCACATGACGGAAGCCACGACTTCGCTATCGGCTACGTTCATCTGGCATCCATAAGTTTCGATAAAAAGCTTCTTCATGCTTCCCCCTTTGATTTCAGGATGCAAAGTTAGGCAAAAACCCGCGATTTACCGTCTGTTCTTCCAAGAAAAGCATTTTTTCATGCCACATTCATATAAAACGCAAATACTTGTCAAACTGCCATTTGGTCGCTCTTAACTAAAAAAATCCACCATTTCGAACCGCAACCCTTAAAAAAGTCAAAAATCAACAAAATAGCAAAGTAAACACTTTGTTTTAACACAAATAAATGCGAATTTTGCACCCGAAATAAAACATTAGATTTTTTCATAGTTAAGGTTTAGTGAATGCAGGCGGGATTTGTGAAAACCCCGCTTGCATTTTATTTTAACGATATCTGAACCATAACTCGGCCGCCACGCGCAAAAAAGGGAACTGTTCCTAATCTTGGGGATTTAACAACTGACGAATATTCGTTTGGGGTCAAACGCATAGCTTCCCGCCGCTTGTCCGTCCGAAGGAAAACTCCTCCGCCTTGCAGGGAGGTGGGACAGTTCTTTCCGGCCGGCTTTGACTGCCGACATTCAGGGCCTGTAGAAACAGAAACTCTGCGCCATCCAATTGCCTCAATTCATTTTTCCATTAGTGTTAAATCCTCCAAAATGCGAACTGTTCCGTTTTTACAAACATTTCATGACATCCTGAAAAAAAGCAGGCAGGCCGCGCCCCGTTCCCGGAAAACACGACCTGCCCGTTCAGAAACGAAAGTATATATTCACACGTCAGAGTGCTTCAGCCCAATACTCCAATCCTTCGTAAAAACCGCTGCAAAGACCCAAGGCGCAAATGCCCGCCACGCAGAGCACGAGACAGAGGCGCACACCCGGCGCACTGCGCATCGGCGCCACGACACACCGGCCATCCTCTGGCTCGGAAATGTACATGGCCTTCACCACAAGCAGGTAGTAGTAGAGCGAAATGATGGTGTTCAGCAAGGCCAGGAAGACCACTACCCACCAGCCTTCCTCGAAAGCGGCGGCGAAGATGAAGAACTTCGAGAAGAAGCCCGCGAAAGGCGGGATGCCACCCAACGAGAAGAGGGCCAGCGTCATGACGAGCGTCAGGCGCGGGTTGGTGCGGTAGAGGCCACGGTAGTCGTCACGCGAAGTCAAGCCGCCCGTATGTTGTTCGATGGTGCTGATGACGGCGAAGACCGCCACGTTGGCCACCACATACACGGCGATGTAATAGGCCATCGAGGCCATGCCTTGTGCCGTGCCTGCCAATGCTCCCAGCACGATGTAACCTGCCTGCGAAATACTGCTGAATGCCATGAAACGCTTCATATCGCCCTGCAGGATGGCCATGAGGTTGGCCACCGTGATGCTCACCACCGAAAGTACGGCAATCGTGAGCGTCCAATCGTCCTTCATCAAGGGGAATACGAAACGCAGCACTACGGCCAAGGCCACGGCGGCGGCTCCCTTGGAAATGACGCTCAAATAGGCCGTCACACCCGTGGGCGCACCCTGATAGACATCGGCCGTCCACAGGTGGAAAGGCACGAGGCTCATCTTGAAGCCCATGCCGGCGATAAAGAGCACGAGAGCCAGCTGCTGCAACGGGCTGCCCTGCAACAGGCCGGGCACATCGGCGAAATAGAGCGTGCCACACGTGCCGTAGAGCAGCGAAAGGCCGTAGAGCAACAACGCGGAAGAGAACATGGACGAGAGGATGAACTTCGCCCCGGCCTCCGCACTGTGGTGGCGGTACTTGTCCATCGCCACCACGCAGGCCATCGGGATGCTCGCCGTCTCAAGCCCTATGTAGAACATCAGAAAATGCCCGGAAGAGAGCATGAAGAACATGCCCAGCAGGGTGCTGAGCGTGAGCACGTAGAACTCGCCTTGGCGGAAACGCGTGTCGCGCCTTCCCAGCCATTCGCCGCACTGCAGGAAGACGAGCAGCGTACCGGCAGAGAGGATGCTCTTGACCACGGAGGTGAAAGGAGTGTTCACATACATGCCGCCGAAAAGCGAACGCGCATCCGGTGTAAGGTCAAGAAACACTTGGACGCCCATCAACAAGCATACCATCACACGAAACCAACGTCCGCCGGCATCTGGCTTGCGCAACAAATCGGCCAACAGCACCACCACCAGCACCACCACCAGCGACAATTCGGCATGCAACGACAATATAGCAGATAAATTACTATTATTCATTTCAGCAAAGCATTAAGGATTCAACACAAGCAAATGGGAAACTATCGGCTCCACACTCCCGCCGATGGCATCGCTCACCCACCAAGGGGCAAGGCCAAGACCTGCCACGCAAACAATGAGGCAGATGACGGCGAGGCGTTCGTCCCACGTGGCATCGGTCAGCTTCAAGTGCGCCGGGTTTTGGCACGTGCCGAAAAGAATCTTGCCCACTACGCGCAGGATATAGACCGCCGTGACGACGATACTCGTCGTGGCGATGATGGTACAGGTGCGGTGGAACACGTCCGCATGCTCGAACGAGCCGACAAAGACCGTCATCTCGGCCACGAAACCGCTCAGGCCGGGCAATCCCAGGTTGGCCAAGCCTGCCACCACATAACCCACGGCCAGGAAAGGCATGATTTTCATCAGCCCACTCAGCTCCCGCACATCACGGGTGTGCGTCCGCCCGTAAATCATGCCGATAAGGGCAAAGAAGAGTGCCGTCATCAGGCCGTGGCTCAACATCTGCAGGATGGCACCCGTGCAACTCGTGCGCGTCATCATCAGCAGGGCGAAGAGCACCAGCCCGCAGTGGCTCACGGAAGAATAAGCGTTAATGTATTTCAGGTCGGTCTGCACCACCGCGCTGAATGCGCCATAGACCACGGAAATCGTCGTCAACACCAAGAAGAAATCGCCCCATGCGGCCAATCCTTCCGGCATCAGGTACATCGCCACGCGGAAACAGCCGTAGCCTCCCAGCTTCATCAACACGCCGGCATGCAACATCGACACCGCCGTGGGCGCCGAAGCATGACCGTCGGGACTCCATGTGTGGAAGGGGAACAACGCGCCCAGCACACCGAAGCCCAGGAACACCGCAGGGAAGAACACATGCTGCATGCTCTCCGGAATGTTGTGCAGCCGCGCCAGCTCCACCACGTCCATCGTCTGCGCCCCGGCACCGTAATAGATGCCCAAGATACCGATAAGCAGGAAGGCCGAACCACCCATGAGCATCAACGTTAGCTTCATGGCGGCATACTCCTTGCGCCCGCTGCCCCACACACCGATGAGCAGATACATCGGGATGAGCGCGACTTCGTAGAACATGAACATCGTGAACAGGTCGGTGGAAATGAAGAAACCGAACACGCCCGTGCTCAGCAACGTGAACCACAGGAAGTATTCCTTCGTCAGCGGCTGCAGCTTCCACGAGGCGAAAGTGCCCGTGAACACGATGATGGCACTCAGGAGCAGCATCACCACCGAGATGCCGTCCACGCCCACGGAATAACAGATGTGCAACGGCGCATACCACATCACGCTGTCGGTGAAGAGCATCTCCGCCGTCTCGCCCGCGCCCCGCGCCTGCAGGTAGGCCACCGTGAGCCACACGGACAGTGCCAGCAACGCCGACGCGCCCGCCACCATCACGCCCCGCACCTGGTTTATGCTGCGGGCCGCCCAAAGCCCCAACAGCATCAGCGCGGGAATCAACACGAAAAGACTTAATATATTCATATCGTTATTTTGTTTACACCGTTAAAGAATCACACGCACAGCAGCAACATCAGTGTCAGCACGATGATGCCCGCCATGAACCACAACACATAGGCCTGGATGCGGCCGCTCTGCATCGGCTGCACTTCCTCGCCCGAAGCGTTGGCCGCCCAAGCCAGGAAGTTCATGAAGCCGTCCACCACGTGGCGGTCGAACCACGCGACGGGACGCGACACACAGCGGAAAATGATGCGCTTCGTCACGAACAGCCAGGCTTCGTCCATGTAGAAACGGCGGTAAGCCGCCTCGTGCAACCTCGGGAAACGGCGCGCCAAAGCGTCGGCCACAGGTTGTGTGTCGCGGGCATACATGAACGTGGCCAAGGCAATTGCCACGACAGCCACCACGCAGCTCGTCGCGGCCACCGTGGCATCCAGGTGGATGTCATACGACAGCCCGTCGCCCGTCACGAAATGGCCGAAGGGTATGAAACCGGCCACACACGTAATGGCCGCCAGCACCATCAGCGGGAACGTCATCGAGAGCGGGCTTTCATGCGGCACGTGCGCGGCATGCAGCTCCTTGTTCTCCCGGCCCCAGAAAATGCCGTAATACAAGCGGAACATGTAAAAGGCCGTCATGCCAGCGATCAAGGTCATAATCCAGCCCATCACGGGACTGAAGGCGAAGCAGGCCGTCAGGATCTCGTCTTTCGAGAAGAAACCCGAGAACGGCGGTATGCCCGAAATGGCCAGGCAGGCGATGAGGAACGTGACATGCGTCACGGGCATGTACTTGCGAAGGCCTCCCATCGTGGACATCTCGTTGCTGTGTACGGCATGGATGATGCAGCCTGCGCCCAAGAAGAGCAAAGCCTTGAACATGGCGTGCGTGAAGAGGTGGAACATGGAAGCCATGTAGCCCAGTCCGCCTTCGTGCGACGGCGCACCGGTGCAGACACCCAAAGCCACCATCATGAAACCAATCTGCGAGATGGTGGAGAAAGCCAGCACACGCTTGATGTCGCTCTGCACACAAGCCACCGACGCGGCATAGAATGCCGTGAACGCCCCGACGTAGGCCACGATGTGCAGCGTCTCCGGTGCGTATGCAATATAAAGCGGGAACATCCGCGCCACCTGATAGACACCGGCCACCACCATCGTGGCGGCATGGATGAGCGCGCTCACCGGCGTGGGGCCTTCCATCGCGTCGGGCAGCCAGATGTGCAACGGGAACATGGCACTCTTGCCCGCGCCGCCCACAAACATCAGCCCCAACGCCAAGGGCAACATCATCGCGCCCTGCATCAGGCCCGTTTCCGTCGGCGTGAAAGAGAACGTGCCCACATAGTAGCCATAAATCAAGATACCTATCAGGAAACCCAAGTCCGCAAAGCGCGTCACGATGAAGGCCTTCTTGGAAGCCGCGATGGCCTCGGGCTTCGTGTAGTAGAACCCGATGAGCAGGTAAGAAGAAACGCCCACCAGCTCCCAGAACACATACATCTGGAAAATGTTCGTGGCCACCACCAACCCCAGCATGGAGAAGGTGAACAGGCTCAGGAAAGCATAGTAACGCTGGAAGCCCCGTTCGCCCTTCATGTAGCCGAACGAATAGATGTGCACCATGAACGACACGGTGGAAATCACCACGAGCATCATGACCGAGATGGGGTCGAGCAACACGCCCATGTCAATGTGCAGCGACTCCGTGAAAGGCAGCCACACCGCATTCCAAGGCACAAGCGTGGCAAACGTGCCGTCGGCCTGGCGCGGGAGCGAGAAATAGTCGTAGGCCGCCATGTAGCTCAATGCTGTCACCGCGCCCAGCACCACCGTGCCGATGAGTCCCGACACCCGGTGGGACATCTTCATCCCGGCCAAAGCCAGCAGCAGGAAGCTCAACACCGGCAACAGGAGAATCAATATCGTATATTCCATATCTACAATTCTTTTATTGCGTTAGCATTTATCCTTTCAGGTCGCTGATGTCGTCCGTCTGGATATTGCGGACGTTGCGGTAAACATTAATCATGATGGCAATGGCCACCGCCGTCTCGGCCGCCGAGATGGCGATGCCGAAAAGCGCGAAGAAGTGGCCTTCGAGCATACCGGGGAAAAGGTAGCGGTTGAACACGGCGAAGTTGATGTTCGCGGCGTTGAGCATCAGTTCCACCGAAATCAACGTGGCCAGCAGGTTGCGCCGCGTGAAGAAACCATAGACTCCGGCAAAGAGCATCACCGCGCCTACCAACAAATAACAAATTACATGTACTTCCATAACTTCCTTTCCTCCTTTAATGTTTACGTGCAATCATGATGGCACCAATCATGCAAGCCAGCAACAAGACGCTCACCCCCTCGAAAGGCAGGACGAACTGGTACTTGCCCGTGCCGATAAGTGCTTCGCCCACCGTGCCCGGATTCAACTCCTCAAGGGCGGGAATCACGGTGTCCGCGAATCCGTGCCCCAACAGCAAGAACGCCACCAGCACGAAACCCGCGACCGTCGTGGCCAAAGCGGCAAACCAACGGCCGCGCGGGATACGTTCGTTCATGTTCTTGTCCGAACGGGTAAGCAGGATGGAAAACACATAAAGCACCACGATGCCGCCCGCATAGACGGACAGCTGCACGGCACCCAGGTAGGTGTAGCCCAAAATGAAATAGAACACTGACGTACCGAAAAGCACGAACAGCAGGGCCGTGGCCGCACGGAGAATCTTCCCCGATGTCACGGCCAGCACCGAACACACCATCATCATCAAGGCGACGATGCCGAATATGACTTGTTGAAGCGTTATCTCTTCCATATTAATCATGCGTTTACAGGATTTTCTTTCTTCGCGGCGGGCGGGGCCAGCGTACTCCCTTCGTGATTCAACACCAAGTGAAGCTTTTCCCGTTCGAACACGGCATTTTCAAACTCGTTCGTGAAACGGATGGCCCCGTGCGGGCAGGCATTGACGCAAAGCTGGCAAAACATGCACGCACCCAAGTCGTACTCATAGCGCACAAGCACCCGTTTCTTCTTGCCTTCGGCGTCTTCGCGCATTTCGGACACCACGCGGATTGTCCCGTTGGGGCAGGCCATCTGGCACAGCCCGCAGGCGATGCAATGGTGGCGGTTTTCCGCATCATGCGGCATTTCCAGCATGGCACGGTGACGCTCGGGAACATAGAGCGTCGTGTGGCGGTTTTCGGGATACTGTTCCGTCACCTTCTTGCGGAAGAACACCTTGATGGAAATGCGCAGGCCGCCTACCAGGCTCTTCGTCGAACGCCAATATCTCTTGACATATTTCGTGAAACTATTCATATCCTCTGTGTTTTAAAATACAAGGCCATAGACTTTCAGCACCACCATGAGCAACATCAGCAACAACGAAAGCGGCATGAGGTACTTCCATTCCAAGTTCAGCACCTGGTCGATACGCAGGCGCGGGTACGTCCAACGGATCCACATGAGCAGGAACACCACGAAGAACGTCTTGCCCAAGAACCACACGATGCCGGGGATGTAGTCCATCACGGCATTGAAGCCGTCCAACCCGGCCACGTGCAACGGCATCCACCCGCCCAGGAAAAGGGTGGCGGCGATGCCCGACGTGATGAACAGGTTCAAGTATTCGGCCAAATAGAAGAAGCCGAAGTGCATGCCGGAATATTCCGTGTGGTAACCCGCCGTCAGTTCCTGTTCCGCCTCAGCCAAGTCAAACGGCCCGCGGTTGGCCTCGGCGTTGCCCGAAATGAGATAGATGACAAAAGCCACCAAAGTGATAATGTGCCCCTTGAAGATGTTCCATCCGTCGGCTTGGCTCTCCACGATGCCGCTGATGCTCATCGTGCCGCTGAGGATGACCACCGTGAGCACCGTGATGCCCAGCGACAGCTCGTAGCTGACGAGCATGGCCCCGCTGCGCACGGCACCGATGATGGTGTATTTGCTGTTGCTGCTCCATCCGGCCAGCAAGATGCCCAGGATGCCGATGCTCGACGCAGCCAGCACGAAGAGGATGCCCACTTCCATGTCGAGCACTCCCGCGCCTTTGTGCCACGGCAGGCAAGAGAAGGAGATGACGGAAGCCAGGATGACCAGGTAAGGAGCCAGCTCGTAGAGCAGGTGGTCGGAGTTCTTCAGGCGGATGATTTCCTTGGTGAGTATCTTCAACACGTCGGCCGGCACCTGCAACAAGCCACCCTTGCCGCCCACGCGGTTCGGCCCGATGCGGCACTGGAACGCGCCGCACACCCGACGCTCCATATAGATGAGCACCACGGCCAGCACGGCATAGGCCAGCAGGATGACGACACCCAGCACCAGCCCCTCCAAGAACACGGCCCAGCCCTCGGGCATCACGCCGCAGAGCGTGTCATGAATCCAGCGCGTCACCGGCTCAAGGCTGTAATAGTCTAAAAAAGATTGTTCCATATTCCTATTTATATAATATGTGTCTGTGTCGTTATCTGTCTATGTCCGGAATCACGAAGTCCAGCGTGCCGCCGATGGCGATGAGGTCGGCAATCTTGCCGTTCCGGCACACCGTGTCCATCGTGTGCACCAAGGGCAAACCCGTGGAACGGAAATGCAAACGCCAAGGCGACTTGTCGCCACGGCTCATCAGGAACACGCCGAACTCTCCGCGGCTTGACTCCACCGAAGCCGTAAACACCCCTTCGGGCAACTTCAGCACCGGCTTCACCTTCACGCGGAACTCGCCCGCCGGAATGTTGTCGATGAGCTGATCTATGATGTGGCACGATTCCAATATCTCGTCCATGCGCACCATGTAGCGGTCCCAGGAATCGCCATGGGTGTAGATGATTTCCTTGAAATCCACCTTGTCATAGAGCGCGTAAGGATGGCGTTTGCGCACGTCGTTGCTCCAGCCCGTGGCGCGCCCCGTGCCGCCCGTCGCACCCAGCGAAATGGCTTCTTCACGCGATAGTTTTCCAACGCCCTTCAAGCGGGTGCGGGCAATCACGCTGTCGGTGAAAATCTCATGGTATTCATGGATAATCTCCCGCATGTGTTTCGTGAACGCTTTCACCTTCCGCACGAAATCGGGATGGATGTCGGCTTGCACACCGCCAATCATGTTGTAGTTCTGGATAAGCCGCCCGCCCGTGGTCTCCTCGAAGATGTCAAGAATCATCTCGCGCTCGCGGAAACCGTAGAAGAAAGGAGTAAGCGCCCCCATGTCCATCACAAGGCACGAATAGAAAAGCAGGTGCGAAGCCACGCGCTGCAGCTCGTCCATGATGGTACGGATATATTGTGCGCGTTCCGAAATCTCGATGCCCGCCGCCCGCTCGATACACATGCACAGCGCGTGGCGGTTCTGGTGCGCGCTCAGGTAGTCCAACCGGTCCGTGAAAGCCAGCGTCTGTGGATAAGTCAGGCTTTCGCTCAGCTTCTCAATGCCGCGATGGATATAACCCAGCACGGGATCGATTTTCTTCACCGTCTCGCCGTCGAGCGAGGTACGCAGGCGCAGGGCACCGTGCGTCGAAGGATGCTGCGGCCCGATGTTCACCACGAAGTCATCCGGGTTGAACACCACGTTCTCCCTCCGTTCCAATGTGCCGTCGGGCATCAGCCGGAATTCTTCCGTCACATCGGCATTCTCTTCATTTCCCATGTCCAGCGGATTGCTGTCCATGTCGTAATCCTTGCGCAGGGGGTAACCATTCCAATCCTCGCGCAGGAAAAGGCGGCGCATGTCGGGATTGCCCGTGAAAAGGATGCCCAGGAAATCATACGCCTCGCGCTCCTTGATTTCCGCCGTCTTCCACAGTCCGCTCACGGAAGGCAACATCGCCCGCCCCTCCCGCTCCACAGCATCGGCGCGGAGCATGACACGGCTGCCCGTGCGGCTGCTCTCCAATTGGTAATAAGTACTCAGGCATCCTTCGCCCTGATCAACCCCCACGAGGTCACGCAGGTAGTCCATCGGTTCCTCCGCATCGTCGTGCAACCGGCGGCACACATCCTCCAGCCTGTCGGCCGGCACGTGCACGACCGTCTCGCCCGCCGTCTCCGTCCCGGCCTGCGGGCACCACTGCTTGATTTTTTCTTCTGTCGTCATGCCTTTTCCTCCCGTTTCGTTTCGCCGTCCTCCGGCTTCTCCTTGCGGTTGCGTCCGCCCAGGAAACGTTCCATCTTGATTTTGCGCTGCAGCTGCATCATGCCGTAGAAGAAAGCTTCCGGACGCGGCGGGCAACCGGGAATATAGACATCCACGGGGATAATCTTGTCAATGCCGTCCACCACGTGGTAACCTTTCCTGAAAGGCCCTCCGCTGATGGTGCATCCGCCCACGGCGATCACGTACTTAGGCTCGGCCATCTGGTCGTAGAGCCGCTTCATCAGGGGTGCCATGCGGTAGGTAATCGTGCCCAGCACCATGAGCAGGTCGGCCTGCCGGGGCGAGTTACGCGTCACTTCGAAGCCGAACCGCGCCATGTCGTAGCGCGCCGCGCCCAATGCCATGAACTCTATGGCACAGCAACTCGTGCCCAGCGCGAGCGACCACACGGAATTGCTCCGCCCCCAATTGATTACGTCGTCCACGGTGGAGAGTACGATGCCCGCCCCGTCGCGGTTCAACTCCTCCGCCATGCGCAGCAGGTAATCGTTGTTCTTGAACTCTTCAGGCCGCATGTCCTTCGTGGTGGCCAGCTTGTGGTTCTTCACTTCCATGCCAACGCTCCTTTCCGCCAAGCGTAAGCCAAGCCCAAAATCAGCACCAGGATGAAGAACATCACGCTCACCAGTCCCCACATTCCCACGCGCTCCACTACCGCAGCCCAAGGGAAGAGGAACACCGTCTCAATGTCGAACATGAGGAACAGGATGGCATACAGGTAGTAACCCGAATGGAACTGCCCCCACGACGTGCCCCGCGTGGGCAACCCGCACTCGTATGGCTCGCCCTTCTGCGGGTTGAACGTGCGCGGTGCCGACAAGCGGGCTATCAGCAACGCCGCCGCCACCAACACGATGGCCGTGAGCACCACGACCGTCAACAATGTGAAATCTGTCATTTCCTTATCTGAAATATGTTATGTGTTTATTTTCCTTCGCCTTCCTTGCCTTATGCAAAGAGGAAATATCGGCAACCCTTCTTTCGAAAAAAGGAAGCCACCGCATTCCCACACATGGGGAATCCCATGTGCAAAGATGCCTTCACACCACTATCCTGCGCAATGCAAAGACATAGTAATCCTTTGCCGCCGGGGGATAAAAATAAGAGAAACCTCCCCGCACAGAAGTTTCATTCCGGTCTGAAACAAAGAAAAAATGGAGAAGACGGTTCCATGCGTCCATCGGACATGCCGCCGGAACCTCGCAAGCCGTTCCCGCAGAAGAAGACAGCGGGGCGATATACCAATGCGAAAAAAAGAAATAAGGAATTTTCGATGCCACTTGCTCGCCTTTGTCTTCCGGACGGGAGACCTGCATGGCTTCGTCCGCCACGGGGAAAGCCACTTCGCATCGCTCCCCTCTCGCGGCACACACCGCGAAAACGCACACGAAAAGCAGCAATAAGGCGTACACTCTCCCTTTCATCTTTTATCCTTTTTTACGCGTCGCAAAGGTACGCATATTATTCCGAGGGCTTCGTCCGCGAATCTTTAAATAATCTAAAATAAAAAGAGTCCTGCCGGAGTTTTAACATTCCACTTGTCTCACCTGCACAACAGCTCGCACAACCTGTCCTGGAAGGCTTGCGCCGCCCGCAAACTGGACACACCCTGGTTCATGATGCAAAAGGCCAGCCGGTGCCCGTTCCGTGCCGTGGCATAACCCGCCAAGGTGGACACACCCTCCAGCGTTCCCGTCTTGGCCCGCACGTTGCCGTGCGCCTTCCCTTTCTTCATCCGGCGGCGCAACGTGCCGTCTGTTCCGGCTATGGGCAATGCGGCGTAAAGCGCGGGAAACACTTCACGGTTGTGATAGGCATAGCGCAGGAAAGCCACTTCCAGTTCCGCGCTCAGGTAATTGTAGAGCGACACACCGCTACCATCCGCCACCACGTAGTGCCCCGGGTCGTAGCCCATGCCTCCGATAAGCCGCTCTATGGGATAAAGGGCTTCTTCGCGCGAAGCGTATGGCTTGCCGCTCTGCGCGGCCAACTGGTAGAACACGGCCTCGGCATAGAGATTGTCGCTTTCTTTCATCATACGCGGAAGGATGTCTTCCAACGTGTGCCCGCACTGTGCCGTCCACACGGCATCCGAAGGACAACGCGCCTTGCCCGCCGAAACGAAGCCTATGCCCCGCGCACGGAGCATGCCGCCCCATGCCTCCAAAAAGTCATCTTTCCTATCATATAACAGGGGGGTCAGCACGGGCATGTCATCATCCCAGCACCACCCCCAGCCCCATTGCAAGGTGTCTTTCATCGACACGTCCGCATACAGTCTTCCGGCCACGGAGTCCACGCCCATCTTTTCCACCGCGTCCACCAGGTATTCCAAATCTTCTTTCCCGAAACAAGGATCAAATCCGCCCACGGCATAAAAATCTCCCCATAACACACCGTCGCGCACCTCACCGGTAAAGTACAGCCGCGTGGAGAAACGATGCCCTGCGCCCAGTTCCGACAAGGCGGTGATGGCCGTCACGAGCTTTTCCGTGGAAGCGGGGCGCATCCGTTGCCGGGCATTGTAAGCATACAAGGCGGTGTCGGATGTCAAGTCATACACACTCAGCCCCAATTGTGACGTGGCCAGCAGCTCGTCTTGCAACAGTCCTGAAATCCGGGTTTTCAAACTGTCTGCCCACGCCGGGTCATACATGTCTCTCCCCGGAACGTTTTCCGCCCGTATTGACCCACATATACACAGGCTGCACAACCATACGCCCCACACCAACAGACACCGCTGCCTCATGCCCGCTCCTCCTCTTTCTTTTCCTTGCGTCGATTGAAATATTTACAAAACTCCACAGCTGGCGTAGGAGTGATAAACCTCACCCCTCCGTCACGGAACGTCAGCATCACCGTGTCCTTGTTGCGCAAGAAATCCAACGCGGACGGATGAACCACTTCCGCCTTGACGATGGAATCCAAAGCATACTGCCTGGCCTTGGAGAAACGCCCCCGGTTGACCCACAAAAAGCCGTCGTCGGTAAACACGTAGGACGTATGAATCAGGCGTTCGACCACAAACACCAGGAACACCATGCAGCACAAGGCGGGCAACGGCAACTTGACCCAAAAGAAATATACGGCCAGCACCGTGCCCGGCAGCAGGCAAAAACACAGCGTCTTGCGGTTGACTTTGGAATGAAACGTGCGTATCATCTCAGAATGACTTTTCCGCAAAATTAACGGATTATTTCCGTACGGACAACGCCTGCGGCAAAAAAGAAAAACGAATCATCTGAAACCACCCCTTTTTCTCTAAAGAAAAATACTTTCTTCAATTCTGCCAGCGTAGAAGCTCGCAGATTATCTTTTTATTCCTATGAGGAAAAAGCTATTTTCCTATTCACCGGACGTAAAAACGCATTTTTTCATTATCTTTGTCCTATTCTTGTAAAATACATTGGGAAGAAGCATGGACGCAAATGAAATTTTAAAAAGATATAGATTGCTAAATGAATCATTCAAAAAGGTTCTTATTTATCGTTGCGGCATCGACACGGGCTTTTTTACAGAATATACCCGGATGATAGACGCTATGCTCTATTGTTTGGAACATAAAATTCAGTTTCGCCTTTATTCAGATTTCGCCAATTTCGGTTATAGTAGAAAAGGGGGATGGACGGATTACTTTCTTCCCTTCTGCCAAGAAGTGCACGAAACGTTTCATCGCAAATACAACATATATAGATTGCCATCTTGGAAAACAATCTTATCAGAGATGGTGAAAGACAAGAACGTGGGACTTCTTGCTTGGAAATTAAAGTCGTATGTAAAATATTTGATGGGAGATGTATGCGCTTTGTGGATGTATAAATGTAGGGTTCTATTGACCCGCAATATTCGTTTATGCCATAATCCCGGGCATAAATACAGCATCCCGGAATTAGGAATCAATGGTGATTATCTGCAAGCTTTTAAAATCTTGTACAAGATGACGTGGCGGTTAAATGATGAAGCAAAAGACAAATGTGCCGCATTGTGTGCAGACATGGCATTATACGGGGAATACATCGGATGCCAAGTGCGCGGAGGCGATAAAGTGACAGAAACCTCCCTTATCTCACCCAATTTATATGTGGATGCCATCCGTAAACATGAAAAGGCAAAAGATGTGTATGTGCTGACGGATGATTATCGTTTGTTTTGCCGCTTGCAACAAGCAGCCCCGGAGATATGCTGGCATACCCTTTGTACGCCTTTGGAAAATGGTTATGTGAACAGCAATTTTACGCAGACACGCGAAGAAGAAAAGAAAAACCAAATGTGGCGTTTTTTGGCTTCTATTGAAATTTTGTTGCGTTCTTCGCTTTTCATTGGCAGTATAACCACGGGGCCAAGTCTTTTCTTATTAAAAGTGCTATTCCCAACCAATGCCTTTCCGATAGACTGCCCATTGGAAAATTTCCGGAATATAGCTTTGTTGCACTTGAAAAAACGTGTTAAAATCTCGCAGACCTATTTGTCTTCGAAAAATTGAAGTTTTAGTTCTTCTTGTAGAATTGCAAATTGCAATAGAAACAAATGAATGGAGAGAAGAAACCGCGCAAAATAAAGATAAAACCTTTTTTCTTATGTGGATGGGGATATATTTGTTCACGGAATTTCATACAATTCCAACACAATTGCATGATTCCATAGAGGCTTTTTTGGTCAAATAAGCATGTAATTTTGTGCAAAATGGGGTGACTGTCTATTGAAGTCTTGTTGTAAATGTTGCCATAAAAGCATTTCCAACTTTTACTATTCCTTATTTCAAGGAAACTTTTTACACCATAAATATAAGGGGCAATGGAGGATTTCTTCATGTGTTTGGACATTTTCCACTTTGTCAGAAAAATCTCGGATTTTTGATGTATCCTATGCCAAACCAATGGCTCTTCACATTTTGTAATGCCATTCTCCAAGGCTGCATTCATGGCAAGCCACCAATCATAATAAAATGTCATTCCATTCCAATCAGGCAATTTCTTAAGAAATTCTCTTTTGATGAGAATGGTATGCCCAGGTATGGTGTTTCTAAAGAATAATGCTTCGGCATCAAAAGGCAATACTTCATAATTCTTAATCTGTTCCCGAGTATATGTCTGCGATGGAATAATGTCGGAAAAACACAAACTATATCGTCCGCTTTCTATTCTATGGATTTGTTTTTCTACCTTTTCGGGAAACCAAATGTCATCTTGGTCTGAAATGGCTATATAATCCCCTGTGGCTTGGTAAAGCACATCGTGGAAATTCTGATTGCACCCAATGTTTTTTTCATTGTGAAATATTTTAATAAAGGGGTATCGTACGGTATATTCCCGCAAAATGTCCATCGTGTTGTCTGTCGAGCAGTCATCCCTCACGATAATTTCATGGATGGGATATGTTTGCGCGAGGATGGAATCCATTTGCTCGCGCAAATATTTCCCCCCATTGTATGTACACATCACTACCGAAACCGTACTGTCTTCCATAAACCCTATTTTTGGCTACAAAAGTAGGACTTTTTTTGTTGTTTGCACTACTTTTCCTTCCTTTTCCCAGCCAAGCGCATTTCTCTTAAGAATTATTTGGAAAAATGAATAACCTATTCCACACACGGCAACAAATTGCTTTTGTAACACAAAACCGCTGCGCGTCTTGTCCTTTTCAATGGGACAAGCCGCGCAGCGGACAACTTTTCCTAAATCAAATTCAACCTTGCTGCTTCTTTTTCATCACAATGGCATCGAGCACGGCCACGGCGGTGAGGTTCACAATATCGCGTACCGAACTCTCAAAATCGGTAAAGTGGATGGGTTTGTTCAAGCCCATCTGGATGGGGCCGACCATTTCCATCTCGTCGCCGTTCATGGCCTGAAGCAACTGATAGCCCGCATTGGCCGAACTGAGATTGGGGAACACCAACGTGTTGACCGTCTTGCCCTGCAAACGGGTAAACGGATACTTGCGGTCACGCAGTTCGTCGTTGATAGCAAAGTTCACCTGCATCTCACCGTCAATGGGCAGGTCGGGATAATTCGTCTGCATGTATTCCACAGCCCTGTGCATGCTGGCCGGACTGCCAGTCGTATCCGTCCCGAAATTGGAGTACGATAACATGGCCATCACAGGTTCATGGTTGAAGAAACGCACGGTATGTTCAGACAGCCGGGCAATGTCAATGAGCGTCTCCGTGTCGGGATGACGGTTGATGAGCGTGTCGGCCAGAAAATAAGTGCCTTTCTTGCTGTTGATAATGTGCATCGTGCCAAAGTGCTTGTAACCAGGCTGGATGCCGATGACTTCCTTAGCCACCTTGATGGTGTTGGAATATTTGGTGTAAAGCCCGGTAATGAAGGCATCGGCCTCTCCCGTTTCCACCATCATCATGCCGAAATAGTTGCGCTCAAACATCTTGTCGTTAGCCTCCTCGAAAGTGTAGCCTTCACGAGCCTTCTTTTCGGCCAAAATCTTGGCGTAACGCTCGCGGCGTTCCGCTTCGTTATCGTGACGCAGGTTAATGACTTCGATGCCCTCCAAGCTCAGGTCAAGTTCCTTGGCCAACTTGGCGATGCGTTCATCATTACCCAACAATATCGGATGGCAGATGCCTTCGGCCTTGGCCTCCACCGCAGCCCTCAACATATTGGGATGAATGCCTTCGGCAAAGACCACACGCTGCGGATCACGGCGCGCGGCATCACGCAGCTGGCGCGTCATCTTAGACTCGTATCCCATCAGTTCGCGCAAGTGCAGGGCGTATGCGTCCCAGTCCTCGATGGGCTTGCGCGCCACACCGCTCTCCATCGCAGCCCGTGCCACAGCCATGGAAACTTCGGTAATCAAACGCGGATCCACGGGCTTCGGAATGAAATAGGAAGGGCCGAACGTGAGGTTGTTCACGTGGTAAGCCGCATTCACCACGTCGGGCACCGGCTTCTTGGCGATAGCGGCAATGGCGCGCACGGCGGCCAATTTCATCTCCTCGTTGATGGCCTTGGCACCCGTGTCCAACGCGCCACGGAAAATGTAAGGGAAACCTATGACGTTGTTGATTTGGTTGGGATAGTCGGAACGGCCGGTGGCCATCAACACGTCGGGGCGCGAAGCCATGGCATCCTCGTAGGAAATCTCAGGCACGGGATTGGCCAGCGCGAACACGATGGGCGAAGGAGCCATGCTGCGCACCATGTCCTGCGTAAGCACGTTGCCGCGCGAAAGACCGAGGAACACGTCCGCGCCTTTGATGGCTTCCGCCAGCGTGTGCACGTCGGTGCGGCTGGTGGCGAAGAAACGCTTCTGTTCGTTCAAGTCCGTGCGCTCCTTGGTGATGACCCCCTTGCTGTCCAGCATCAGGATGTTTTCGAGACGTGCGCCCAAGGAAACATACAGCTTGGTGCAAGAAACAGCCGAAGCCCCCGCACCGTTCACCACAATCTTCACGTCCTCAATCTTCTTCCCTGCCACTTCCAAAGCGTTCAGCAACCCGGCACTCGAAATGATGGCCGTGCCGTGCTGGTCGTCGTGCATGACGGGAATGTCAAGCTCTTCCTTCAACCGACGTTCGATTTCGAAACACTCAGGAGCCTTGATGTCTTCCAAGTTAATGCCACCGAACGTAGGCGCAATGGCTTTCACCGCTTCGATAAACTTCTCAGGGTCTTTCTCGTCAATCTCAATGTCGAACACGTCAATGCCGGAATATATCTTGAACAACAAGCCCTTGCCTTCCATCACCGGCTTGCCGGCCAACGCGCCGATGTCGCCCAGCCCCAACACAGCCGTGCCGTTGGAAATCACAGCCACCAAGTTGCCTTTTGCCGTATAACGGTAAGCATCATGCGGGTTCTTTTGTATTTCAAGGCACGGTTCCGCCACGCCCGGGGAATAAGCCAGCGATAAATCGGTTTGCGTACTGTGGGGCTTGGTAGGCACCACCTCAATTTTTCCCGGCTTGCCCTGCTCGTGGTAGCGCAAAGCCATCTCTTTGGTGATTTTTGTCATGTTATAATGTATTTTTGAATCTGTCTTAGCTAAAAAACGCCACACAAAGATACGAAAAAATCAAGTTCCTAAGCCGTTCTTATCATTTTTTCATTATCTTACGTGTAAGATAACAGTTGAATCGAAAGAAAATAGTAACTTTGTTCTTTAAAAACAGAAGAAAACATGCTCGTCAGAATCTATCCGGAAAATCCCAACCCGCGCGAGATGGCCAAGGCGCTCAAAGCCTTGCGCGACGGGGAACTGGTCATCTATCCCACCGACACCGTCTATGCCATCGGCTGCGACGCGCTCAACGTGCGGGCGGTGGAACAAATTTGCGCGCTCAAAGGGGTGAACCCGCAAAAGAGCAACCTCTCCATCATCTGCCACGACCTGTCGAACATCAGCGAATATGCCAAGGTGAGCAATGCGGCCTTTAAGGTGCTCAAAAAGAACCTGCCGGGGCCGTTCACTTTCATCCTCCCCACGAGCAGCCGGTTGCCCAAGATTTACAAGAACCGCAAGGAAGTGGGCATCCGCGTACCGGACAACAACATCGCCCGCAGTTTGGTAGCCGAATTGGGAAATCCTATCCTCACCATGTCCGTCCACGACGAAGACGAAATCATAGAATACTCCACCGACCCGGAGCTGATTCACGAAAAGTACGCTTCCAAAGTGGCCTTGGTCATCAACGGAGGCTATGGCGGCACGGAAGCTTCCACGGTGGTGAACTGCGTGGACGACACGTTCGACATCGTGCGCCAAGGCAAAGGCGAACTGTTGATTTAGAAAATGTTTTGAATTGCCACAAAAAGTTTTTCCCGCTTGATGTATTGTCTTCAAAACAGTTTCCTAATTTTTCTTCTTCATCCTCAGCCCAATGACATAATAGTGCGGGACGTCCGTCAGCATTTCCGCCTGCAGTCCGGGGTCTATCTCACTTTCACCGCAAAAACGGCAAATCGTGGTGCCGGGTTCTTCCCACCACGACCCGTAAAGCACAAGAGGGATGTCCTGAACCTCTTTCTCACCTCCGGGTTCCAGTGAAAAAGGCCGGAATCCGTACTTGTATAGCCGAAAGATTTCAAAATTTGCAATTTGAACGGCTTGCCGGAACTTCCCACATCGGCGGACGAGAATTGAATGACCGCCGTGCTGTCCTTTTCATTCAAATGACGGATGCAGACCACCATGTCTTTGATGCTTTCCCACCGGGTTTCCCCTTCGGGGATTTGTATTCGTCGCGAAATCCTTGGCGGTGTTCCTCGGGAATTTCGTCCAAAGAGCGTATGTTGTTTCCAAATTGAAAGGTATGCACATTCCCAGTGGGACGGTTGTCCTTATACTCCGCCACGTAGCCTTCCACTTCATATACCGCGTCAAGGAAACCACCCAAGTCGAACCGGAACACGTGGATGCCCAAATCATTCATCACGTGGAAAACGTCCCCCAACTTCGGCTCCACGCTTTTCACCCGCTGCATTTCCTGTGCCGGAGATGCGAGAACACAAACCATACCCAACAAACCGGCCACAATCGCCTTTTTCTTCATATCTTAAAGTCCCAAATCCGTTATTTCTCCAATTCATCCCTCAGCACCCGCCGCATCGTCCAGTGATCGCGCAAGTCATTGCGCAAGCCATACTTCCCGGCCTTGTCCACCAACACGTAGGAAGGAATGGCACGGATGCCGAACTTATCGCAAACATAATCGCACTGCGCTTTGGTCAAACGATAATGCACCCCTTGGATTTCCGAAACCATCTGCTTGTAAGTCACGAGCGGGGAACTCTCGTCGGCAATGTACAGCCACACCAGGCTGTCGCTCTTCAGCTCGCCGGACTTCAGCGGTTCGGCAGCCTTGATGGACGCACGACAGGGGGCACACCACGTGTTCCAAAAATCCACCAGCACCACCTTGCCCCGATAAGGGGCGATGAGTGCGTCGAACAACTGTTCGTTAGATACATCCGGCGTGTCCATCACCCGGGCATTGGCTTCCGCCGCAGCCAACTTGGCTTTCGCCTCGTCCTGCATCCGAGTGAAAGCTTCCAAATAGAAGGGGCTTTCCATAGCTTTCAGCCTGGCAAAGTCCGAATCGGTCAAGGCGATTTTCGCCGCCTTTCCAGGAAAGCCTGCCACTTCGCCCAAATCCTTCACCAATCCCTGTCCAATGCCCGCCAGCGCAGCCCAGTCGAACTTCCTGTTCCGACACAAGCCTCCCGTGTAATAGAGCATATCCCGACCCATCAAGAGCTTGGGGTCGTTGAGGTCGAACAAGGTGCAGATGATTTTGGCATCCTCCGGCTCCATAGGAACCAAGGCCGTCGCCGGCATGTCCCACGAACCATGTACAGTATGGTAATTGTTCAACCGCATACGGTCGCTCTCCGACATGGCCTGGAAAGCCTGTTGCCTGAGGGTCAGTTGCGCCATCTCTTTTTCAAGCGACGGAAGGTTGCTGCGCTCGATGCTGTCGGCCAGTGCCTTATAGGTCTCTGCCACGTGGGCGGCATATTCGGCCGAAGTCATCCGATAATCGGCAAAGCTGTCGGAATACAAGGGCATGTTGAACGAAGGAAAATCGCTTCCCAACACATTTTCCACGGCATTCAAGTTAGCATACGTCCCGGAAGCATACACATATTGGAAAGGCGAAGGCTTCCCGCACCAGTCTTCCTCATGCCGGCGTTGCAACAAGAAATAACCGAAAAGACGCAAATCTACGTAAACATCAACCTCCTCGCCTGGTGCCGAATATACGCCACCAATCCCGGACATATAGCCTAAGGCCATGGATGTGTTGACAGTCCCGCATTGCAGAAAGCTAAGCGTAGCTGTCGCCGTAACTGAATCAATAGGTATGTTTTCGTAGGACTGTTGCTCACCGAAGATAGTATTGACATACAGGTTGACGGATTTCCACAGTTCCGGACGATAATACAGGAAGTGAATGCGGAGAGTCGTCATTCCGGTTTTGAAAACCGGATCTGGAACGGAAGTTTCCCTATCTACTTTTAATAACTCTGCAGGTACACCTTCCGGTACATCGAACGACTGTTTTCCCGTCAGGTCAATACCATAAAGCCTGATGTCCCCTTCGTGGCTTAATCCTATAAAGTCAAAACTTTCCGTATCCTCCGGCAACGGTTCAAACAAAAGCGTAAACGTGACATTTCCCGATTCAGGCAGATTAAAGAGCGAATCAGGCGTAATGCCTTTCGCTCCGGTCAGCCTATACTTTATGCCATCAGCCTGAATATAAGACCCCGAGTCTATGCATATCCGATTATGATATGCAAAACGAGCATCCACACTTACCGTAAGCACCGTGGCTGTGTCCGCCAGTTCCACGCAGGCAATGTCGAACGTCTGCATGTTGAACGTTTCTATCAAGGGATAATCCACCTTTTTGTGTCCCATAACGCAAGAAGCCAACAGGATAGCTAGCCCCAATGTCCGTACTCTCCTCTGAAAGTCCCGCTTCATTAAAAAATTCAATATATTGATTTAAGATTAAGGAAAAGGGAAATGTCATTCCCCTTTTTCCAATGTCAACGCTTCCTCGCCATTCTCATCAAGCAAAACGGCAGTTTGCCCGTCTTTCATTGCGAAATTGGTCACTTTGTCCAAAGCTTCCAGCACTTGCCGTTCCACTTGCATGCCCGGGCCGGCCATCATGGTGGAAATCATCTGCCCGAACTTCAGGGAAGCAGGCTGGCCTTCTTCCTGCGTGAACCCTCCGTTCACGATGTTACATCCGGCATTGCCGTGCACTTTCTTCTCCTCCACGTTAAACTCCAGGAACGGTGTTTTCTCCACTTCCTTTTCTATCTCGTCCACGGCCTGCCCATAGACCGCCGCGATGTTCCATTTTCCGGCCAAAGAGGCGAGTTCCGCCGCCGGACGCTTGGCCAACGTGAGCAACACTTTCCCGTCGGCATCCGTCAGCGTCAGTTCCTGCTCCGTCCCCTTATAGCCGCTCACCTTGTTCAGTGCCTCCAGCACAGCCTGTTCCGTCGTCATGTCCTGACACAGCATTCTTGTGGAACCTACTTGCCCAAACGACAGCTCCCCCGGTTTTTCCACCTCGAAAGACCCCATGATGCGATTGCATCCCGCACAACCGTAGAGCCGTTTCTCCTGCATGTCCAATCCGATAAAAGGCTGTTTCTCGGCCGTAGCCGGCTTGCCGTTCACCGTCGTGATGTTCCAATCCCCATTCAATGCCTCAATGCCCAAGGCTGTTTTCCCGCTCTTGCAACTTCCCAACAGTACCGCGGCACACACTGCGACACCCATAGCTTGTAGTTTCTTCATAATCCTTTTCCTCATTTTGATTGTTTGTTTTCGCAAAAGTAGCTCTTTTTGCCGGATACCGCTGAATCGTTTAAAATGTTTTTAGAAACTATGGGTATCCGTTCAAACTTTTGTGATTGCGCCGCATCTTCAAAAAACGGACTGCGGGAACAGCTTGCGTTCCGGATTGACATTTTGTCATTTTGCAGCCCGATTTGACAAAGTGTCATTCCAGCCTTCCCGAGAATCGTTTCCACGGGGCCACAACCGGGACAGGCTGCAAAAAACGCATTCTCGCGCGGTATGCGGAAATCAAAAATCCAGCAAACAGACCGTTTGGCTTTCATGCTGCCACGTCTCCGGGCCGTTCTGCGCGGAATTTCACATGGAGTGAAAGCCGGAAAGGGATTTTTCCGACAAAATGACTCTTGAGACTTGTACGCGAAAAAACTCAAGGCAGATGAAAAAAACGGTGTTGAAGCCCGCCTGAAAAATTTCAAGCCCTGGAAAAAAAATTTCGAGCCTTGGAATTTCTTTTTCGGAGCCGGGATTTTTCCGTCCGAGCCCCGGATTTTCCCATACGGCAAGCCGGAAAAAGCAAAATTCTTTGTGTTTTTTTGCACAAAAGACCCGCTTTGTGCAAAAAAATCGGGTGATTTTCCTCTATTTCGAGGCGAAACGTCAAAAGTCCGGTATGGAAAACCACTCAAAAAACAACACTTTGCCGGATTTCTCACCCGTCAGGTAACATTATGACATCCGTGCAAAAAGACTTTTTCTCCGCCACACACTCATTTTTCAAATTCAAAAACACAGAAATATCCATCTTTTTCATTAGTTTTGCACAACCATTATCATAAAAATATGATACGCAAATTCGACTTCTTAATCATCGGCTCTGGCGTGGCCGGCATGTGCTTCGCGCTCAAAGTGGCCGAAGCGGGCAAAGGAAAGGTGGCCTTGATTTGTAAAACCACCTTGGACGAAGCCAACACAGCAAAGGCGCAGGGAGGCATCGCCTCGGTGACCAACCTGGAAGTGGATAACTTCGAGAAACATATCCGTGACACCATGATTGCGGGCGACTACATCAGTGACCCGGCTGCTGTGGAACAAGTGGTGAAGCACGCGCCGGAAGGCATCCGCGACCTCGTGAAATGGGGAGTGAAGTTCGACAAGAACGAAAACGGGGAATACGACCTGCACCGCGAGGGCGGCCATTCGGAATTCCGCATCCTCCACCATGCCGACGACACGGGATTCGAAATCCAGCGCGGGCTAATGGAAGCCGTGCGGCAGCATCCGCGCATCAAAGTGCTGGAGAACCATTTCGCCGTGGAAATCATCACACAGCACCATTTGGGCATCGAAGTGACCCGCCGCACCCCGGACATCGAATGTTACGGGGCATACGTGCTGGATCCCGACACGCAAAAGATTGACACCTTCCTGTCGAAAGTGACGCTCATGGCCACCGGCGGCACGGGTGCCGTTTATGCCACTACGACCAACCCCAACATCGCCACAGGCGACGGCATCGCCATGGTCTATCGTGCCAAAGGCACCGTGGAAGGCATGGAATTCGTCCAGTTTCACCCCACTGCACTCTACCATCCGGGCGAAACGCATCCGGCCTACCTCATCACGGAAGCCATGCGCGGCTACGGCGGCATCCTGCGACTGCCAAACGGGGAAGAGTTCATGCAGAAGTACGACAAACGGCTGAGCCTGGCCCCGCGCGACATCGTGGCACGTGCCATTGACAAGGAAATGAAAATCCACGGCATAGACCATGTGTGCCTCGACGTGACCCACAAAGACCCGGAAGAGACGAAACACCACTTCCCGAACATCTATGCCAAGTGCCTGTCCATCGGCATCGACATCACCAAACAGTATATCCCCGTAGTGCCCTGCGCCCATTACATGTGCGGCGGCATCAAAGTGGACCTCAACGCCTGCTCCAGCATCCGACGGCTTTATGCCGTGGGCGAATGTTCCTGCACGGGGCTGCACGGCGGCAACCGCTTGGCCAGCAATTCGCTCATCGAGGCCGTGGTGTATGCCAACGCCGCCGCACGGCATAGCCTGAGCGTAATTGACCAATATGAATTCAATGACAAAGTGCCGGAATGGAACGACGAAGGCACCATGACAAACGAAGAAAAAGTGCTCATCGCGCAGGACATGCGCGAAGTGGGACAAATCATGAGCAACTACGTGGGCATCGTGCGGAGCGACCTGCGCCTGAAACGCGCCTGGACGCGCCTGGACCTACTCTACGAAGAAACGGAGGAACTCTTCAAGCGCGTGAAAGCCACGAAAGACATCTGCGAGCTGCGCAACATGATCAACGTGGGTTACCTCATCACGCGCCAAGCTATGGAACGCAAGGAAAGCCGGGGGCTGCACTACACGATAGACTATCCCAAACACGCTTACGACCAAAAATAAGGAAAATATTTCTCACAACGAAAAGCGTGTGTCGTTTTTGAATAGACGGCACACGCTTTTCGTATATAAAACAAATAGAAATTACGTTTTAAACAAAACATTCAAAAGAAAGAGGCTACTTGATTTTTTACTTACCTTTACTTTTGACAATCGCATGTTACTGACAAACAAGATTTCAAAGTACGCTTGGCCAAGGTTAAACTCAAGGAAATAGATTTCCGGGTCAAGGAAAATCTGCTTCCTAACAAGTTTTCACTCTGCTCTAAAACACCCAATTGCATAGGACTATTTTAGAACACGGAACAAAACACCTTTTAATAAGACACGGAAACCAACAATCCTTCTTTCCTCAATCGGTCGGCAATGCCGTCCAATTCCTCATGGGTGGCCTTGCGCAAATCATGGTCGGGCGTCTCACGGTCAATCGTATAAATCATCACTTCGAACGGGGCTATGCGCTTCACCGTTTCTATCCAAGGACGCACGAAACGCTCGGATGTGTTGTCCACGTCGCGCCCTTCGAACGTACCCTTCATGAACATGGTCTGGATGATGACCTTTCCTTTGAACTCTTTCAGGCGGGCCACCAAGGCATCCACATCGTAATGCCCCGCCGGACGATCAACCAAGTGGATATAGTCAGCGTCCACTGTGTCCAACTTCAAGATGTTGTTATCCACTTTCTTCAACGCTTCGAACACTTCGGGTTTGAAAACCTGTGTGGAATTGCTCAACACGCTGATTTTGGCATTCGGAAAGTAACGGTCGCGCAATGCACGGGTATCTTCTACTATTTCCGCAAACTGCGGATGAAGCGTAGGCTCGCCATTCCCGGCAAACGTCAGCACATCGGGAACAGGCCCGTTCGCGACCATGTCCTTCAAACGGTTTTCCAAAGCCTGCCGCACCTGTTCGCGCGTGGGCAAGGGTTTATGGGGACGAAAGTCCTTGTTGAAACCGCATTCGCAATAAATACAATCGAACGTACACCATTTCCCGTCTTCGGGAAGCAAGTTGATGCCCAAGGACACTCCCAAACGGCGGCTGTGTATGGGGCCGAAAATAGGAGAGGGATAAATCACTGTTGACATAATCTTATCACCTTTATGACTAAAACACCTTGCAAAGTTAACACAATCTGCCTAAAACTTGCAACGAAGCAGGAAAGAAAGGTCGTTTTTCCACCTCCCTTCAATCCGCTGCAAGCCCTCCCCTATTTCCTCGCGGTCGAAATAACCGGTAGAACCGTATTTCAACATCAGCATCAACCAGCGCGTCACGTCCCAACGTGCGTTCAATGCCATCCTGATGCCCTGCCCGTACATCGTCATGAACGAAAATGCATACAGGACGGAAGGCTCGTAAAAAGACATGGGTGCCTTGTAATCTTCACTATCGAAATAAGCACAGGACAACGACAGACGCACATTTTCCTTCGGCAAACTCCATTTCGTAATAGTACCCAACAGATAACCTTTCACATGCCTTCCATATTGGTCGCGCACCCGGGTATAGCGTCCCAAAAGACGTAGCTCCGCATTGTCTGTCGGAAAGTATTGTCCTTGCAGTTTCAGCTTATGATAAAGGTAAGGCTCACCATAACGTTCTTTGCGTTTCAGTTGGTAACGTCCGGAAAAATTCCATTCACGGCGTGGCATCCAGTCAGCTTGAAAACTCCCTTCAAACCCGTCAGACGTGTGGGGAATGCCATACTTGACCCACGGAAAATAAAAATAGTCCACATAGACCGACATTTTCAACTCGTTCAACGGAGCCGCTTCCACACCCAAATACCATCCGCTCTCGTTACGCACGGCTCCACCTTCGGAAAAACTGTTCGCACGGATGCCGACATATTGGTAAGTAAACAGCCGTTGCAAGGCCATCACGCTGTATTGGTTGTTGAAACGGTAAATGACCTTGTTCAACGTAGCCCATCCGCTATAAGTGTCGCTAAATGCCGTTTCGCCCGAAAAAAGGAAATTGCCGTAATGTACACGATAATGCGTACTTACATTCAAAAAATCCTGTCCTTCGGGATAATATGAACGATACAGTTGGTCGCCTTTCTCAAAAGAACGGCTGAAATGTTCGTACAAGGCCGTCATACCCAACGAAAAATACCGCGCATGCCAGGTGACATCACCTCCGGCAGACTGTTCCACCACATTGTGCTTCTTGGATAATTCCAATAATGTCCGATGCAGCCCGTCTGTCTTCAAAGTGGAAATATTCCCGTTTTTCCGCAATGTGGCATCTGTCGGCAAATAGGAATAAAACGCAGAAACGTCCCAATCACCCAACCGCAAAGAAGCAGCCGCGCCACGGAAAAATGAAGTTTCGGAGGTGGAAGAAAACTTCTTGATGGTTGTCGGACGGTCGTTCATATTGAACAATGCTGACTTTCCAAAAGAAAAATCAGTGTTCACCACCAAACCTTCGCCGAAACCAAGCCTGTAATCCCCTAAAGCTAAAGTATGGAGAATACCACAATCCCGTAGCAGGAAATGAAAAGAATAAGCATCATATCCTTTGTTACCATAACTTCCGAAAGGTTCCCCGACATCTTTCTCCATCGTCACGCCCAAATAAAGCCTGTTTCCATAACGGTAATTATAACGAATGTGATGATACAACGAATTGCCAAGATAAACCTTATTAGGATTTTTCAACAACACTTCCCTTTCTGGAACTTTATAACCATCCCGCTCATACAAAGGCACATCCAAACGCGTTATGAATTCATGTTTGCCGTTTTTCCACAAGTTTTTCAACCGTATCTTGTCTTTTTCTTCCGACGGAGGCGATACATAAACAAACAAAGTCAGAAACTGGCGGGTTTGATAATCCAATTCGTCAATCAACATCAGTTCACCCAATGACTGCATCGGCCCATATTGATAAACGTATGCCAAAATCTCTTCTATTTCCTTATCTCCAAGGAAAGGAAGTTGCGCCAAATCGTCCCGCGTAGCCATATTCAAATTAAAAGGATGTTCATGCAGTTCGGCCAAATCATCCAACATAGGAGCCAAATAACTCAATCCATCATATTCGTCCACCGATATCTTTTCGACAAACTCCTCCCATGAATAATCCTGCGCATGCAAAGATAGGCCACAACTCATTTGCAACACGTGGAACAACATGACTTTGCGCAACAAACTCAATATTTTCTTCCAAAAAGAAAATTTTACCATGCCCCAAATATACAAACTATTTTAATATAACAAATTATATTATTTGCAAAAAGCACACGGCGAAAGTATTTAATCATTATTTTTGCAGCATAAAAAGGACATGACAATGAGGAAATGGATTACCGCATTGCTTCTGTGCTGTTTATCCGTTCCACTAACGAAGGCACAAGAGACTTTGGATCCTCCAGGAGAACCAAAGATAAAAGTCGTGTTCTATAAAAAACTGCAAAAGGAATTCTACCAAGGCGATTCCATCACGGTCATCATCATGCCCGAATTGCCCGTTTATCCGCCTTTGAAATTCAAAAACAGGCGCGAAGTCATCCGATATAACAAATTGGTGCGCAATGTAAAAAAGACATTGCCTATTGCCAAAATGGTGAACCAAACCATCACGGAAACATACGAATACTTGGAAACGTTGCCCACAAAACGCGAGAAAGACGCACATATCCGTGCGGTAGAAAAAGGCATCAAAAAACAATATACCCCGCAAATGAAGAAACTTACTTATTCACAAGGAAAACTGCTCATCAAATTGGTGGATCGCGAATGCAACCAGAATTCCTACGAAATAGTAAAAGCTTTCTTCGGACCTTTCAAAGCGGGCTTTTACCAAGCTTTTGCCGCCATCTTTGGTGCAAGCCTCAAAAAAGACTATGATGCGGAAGCCGATGACCGACTCACAGAACGTGTAGTAAGGTTGGTTGAAGCCGGCGCGTTATAAACATCCGTTCATAACTTCAGCTTACAAGCAAAATCCCATATCAATATTCCAGCCGTAACCGACACATTCAAAGAATGTTTCGTGCCGAATTGAGGAATTTCTATGCAACCATCGCATTGGTCAACAACTTCTTGTTGCACACCTTTCACCTCATTCCCCAACACTATTGCATACTTCTTCCCTTTTTCGGGTTCGAAATCTTGCAGCATCACGCTTCCCTCTACCTGTTCCACAGCCCATACTTCCCATCCTGCTGATTTCAAATCGTATATGGCATCCTGCGTACGTGCATAATATTTCCAATCCACTGTATCTTCCGCCCCCAAGGCTGTCTTATGGATTTCCGCATGGGGCGGAGTAGCCGTGATACCACACAAACAAATGGACTCAACCCGGAAAGCATCCGAAGAACGGAACACGGAACCCACATTATATAAACTCCTTACGTGATCCAACACCACCACAAGCGGCAACTTCTCAGCCGCCTTGAACTCCTCTGCAGTAATTCTGTTCAGCTCCGTAATCTTCAGCTTTCTCATGTTTTCGACAAATTTGTGCACAAAGATAATAAATCCGTCTCATAACGTTTCTACATGCCGTTTATAATTGCGCAACAAAAACAGCATTATAAATTTGGAAGTACGCATTTCATTCTTATTGCGGAATTATTTCGAAGTCCAAAAAGAGTTGCGAAAAGATAGAAATGACCTTTAAACTGCATTTTCACCTGAAAAGAAGACTGTTTTTCCTCTAAAGTTTTTAACTTTGTAACCAATGAACAGATGGTTGAAAAAGGAAAGAAAATGAAGATAAGATGTTCTAGATAAGAAAACAAAGAAAGAAGGGAGGATGTTCAAAAGTGAATGATTGCCCCTACTCTTGCTTTAATAACTTAAAAAGCAAATTTTTCTGTTGTTTCTTATAGACACTATCAACAGCCCATCATCATCAATATATGATTTTCTCAAAAATAAAAGAAGAAAGAATAATATATATGATTAAAAAAGAATGGTTGCAAAAGGGGTTCGTGGATGAACCCGTGGAAAGCGGATTGGATTTGAAAAAGGAAATCAGAAACCTTTGCCGCGAAAAGAATGCCGTAATCATGGCTCACTACTACACGGAAGGTGTCATACAGGATTTGGCCGATTTTGTGGGCGACAGTTTGGCTTTGGCGCAAAAGGCGGCAAAGACGGAGGCTGACATCATCGTGATGTGTGGTGTGCATTTCATGGGGGAAACCAACAAGATTCTTTGTCCGGGGAAGAAAGTACTTGTGCCGGACTTGAATGCGACATGTTCGTTGGCCGAAAGTTGTCCGGCTGACGAATTTGCGAGATTCGTAGCGGCACATCCAGGATATAAAGTCGTTTCGTATGTAAACACGACAGCGGCTACGAAAGCCGTGACGGACGTGGTGGTCACTTCCAGCAATGCGCGCCAAATAGTGGAAAGTTTCCCGAAAGATGAAAAAATCATTTTCGGTCCCGACCGAAATCTAGGCAATTATATCAATTCCATTACGGGGCGTCAGATGTTGCTTTGGGACGGAGCATGCCATGTGCATGAAAAGTTTTCGGTGGAAAAGATATTGGAACTGAAAAAGACGCATCCTGATGCCAAAGTATTGGCGCATCCCGAATGCAAAGGCGCAGTGTTGAAGCTGGCCGATGTGGTAGGTTCTACCGCTGCGTTGCTGAAATTTGCCACAAAGAGCGAGAGCACGGAGTTCATCGTGGCTACGGAAAGCGGCATCTTGCATGAGATGCAAAAAGCTTGTCCGCAAAAGACATTTATCCCCGCACCTCCGGACGACAGTACTTGCGCTTGTAACGAATGCAATTACATGCGGTTGATCACGCTTGAAAAGCTTTATCATACGTTGAAATATGAATGGCCGGAAATCACGGTGGATCCTGAGGTTGCTGAAAAAGCCATCAAGCCTATCCATAAGATGTTGGAGATTTCTGAAAAATTAGGATTGTAAATGTAATGAATCTATTGAATACTTTCACTGACGAACGCGGCAGTTTGACGGTAGCAGAAGCCGAAAAGGAGATTCCTTTTGTAATCAAGCGGGCATATTGGATTTATAATGTGCCCGAAGGACAGGAAAGAGGAAAGCATGCAAACCGGATGACCTATCAATATTTGGTAGCAGTGAAAGGACGGGTGGAAATCACGTTGGAAAACAAGGAGGGCAAACGCGCTTACGTGCTTGACCGGCCCGACAAAGGTGTGCTCATACCTCCAATGACGTGGAACGAATTGCTGAGTTTCTCGGAAGATGCCGTTTTGCTCGTCCTTTCCTCGCAGCCTTATCGTCCGGAAATGTATATCAATTCATACGAAGAATTTCTCCGGATTATCCGCGAAGAATAGGTCATTATATGAAATATGCGTAATTTACCATTATCCGGCTTTCTAAGAGAAATAGTACTTACTTGGGCAAGTAAGATATCTTACTTGCCCATAGAAGATATCTTACTTGCCCAAGTAAGTACTATTTCTTTTTTGAGGCTGGTTGGGTTTACCCATTGCGTACATTCATAAAACAGAATGGAAATGGCGTGGGACATCAGGCTATATGAACCTTCTTGCAAACAGGATTGGGATAGTTTCGTTGCGGATTCGCGCAACGGAACCTTCCTTTTCTGCCGTGATTACATGGAATACCATGCCGACCGTTTTCAAGACTATTCCTTGATGTGTTACCATGGCGGACGATTGCATGCCATTTTGCCTGCACATGTGCAGGGACGCACGTTTTGCAGTCATTTGGGACTGACATACGGCGGAGTGGTGACCGATGAAAAAGTGACGGCGAAAGGCATGTTGGAACTGTTTGGAGCTGTTTCTATGTTCCTGCGCATGTGTGCGCAGGCTACTGAATGGATTTATCGTCCTATACCTTATATATATAGTGATTATCCGAGTGAGGAAGATTTGTATGCCTTGTTCCGTTTTGGTGCCCAATTGTCGGAACGCAAAATATCCACAGTGATTCCGGCAGACGGAAGATACAAGTTTGACGAACTTCGACGGCGTAAGGTCAAAAAGGCCAAGCACACACATTTCGTTATCCTGCAGGATGCGGATTATGCCGCCTTTTGGGAGGTGTTGGAAACCAATTTGCGGGAACGTCATGGGGCGCGGCCTGTACATTCCTTAAGCGAAATGGAGTTGCTCCACGCCCGTTTCCCTTCGCATATTCTTTTGTATAGGGTTTGCACGGAATCCGGGCGGACTGTGGCCGGTTGTGTGTTGTATATGAGCCGCAATGTAGCTCATGTGCAGTATATAGGTTCTACGGCAGAAGGACGCGCGAACGGGGCTGTGGACTTTTTGTTTTTCCATTTGATTAATGAAGTATATGCGAATGTGAAATATTTCGACATGGGAACTTCCGTGGAAGACGGGGGACATGTGCTGAATGAAGGTCTTGTTTTTCAAAAGGAAGGTTTTGGAGGCCGTGCGGTTGTATATGACACTTATAAAATGGATTTGACGAAAGTTCCGTTATTTAATGAAGAATAGGGACATGGTGAAGTATTTGGACTTGCAGAAAATCAATGCTTCTTTTGAACCGGAATTGACAGAAGCAGTAGAACGGACGGTGAAGTCCGGCTGGTATTTGTTTGGTGCGGAAGTGGAAGAGTTCGAGCGGCGTTTTGCCCGCTATTGCGGAGTGGGACATTGTGTGGGAGTGGGAAATGGATTAGATGCCCTGACGCTTATTTTCATGTCATATATAAGTTTAGGACGGATGCAGCGCGGTGATGAAGTGATTGTGCCGGCCAATACTTATATAGCTTCAATTTTGGCTGTGTTGCGAGCCGGATTGAAGCCTGTATTTTGTGAGCCGGAATGGGAAACTTGTAATATTGACGCTAACAAAATAGAAACATTGGTTACTTCGAGGACAAAGGCTGTGATGGTGGTACATCTTTATGGGCGGGTATGCCAAATGGATGCCATATACAAGACGGTTTCCCAACATGGGTTATATATTGTGGAAGATTGTGCGCAAGCGCATGGGGCGATGTATAAGGGGACAAAGGCCGGAGCTTTGGGTAATGCGGCTGGTTTTAGCTTTTATCCGGGAAAGAATTTGGGTGCTTTGGGTGATGCGGGGGCTGTGACGACGGATGATGGTGAGTTAGCCGAGAGGATACGTGCGTTGGCCAATTATGGTTCTTCTGCGAAGTACGTACATCCTTACATAGGCATAAATAGCCGGATGGATGAGATACAGGCTGCTGTGTTGAACGTGAAATTAGGCCGCCTGGATGCGGATAATAACCGTCGCAGGGAAGTAGCGCGGCAATATGTGGAAAAGATAAATGCAAAAGGACTCTTGCTTCCAATGGTAGATGAAGAACAGGCACACGTATTCCATATATTTACTGTTTTTACTCCTTTGAGAGACCGTTTGCAGGCTTTTTTAAAAGCGCGTGACGTGCAAACATTGATTCACTACCCTATCCCACCCCATCGTCAGAAATCATTGCAGGATTATGCAACATTGTCGCTTCCGGTTACGGAGCGTATTTATCGTGAAGAGTTGAGTCTGCCCATGTCTCCTTTGTTGACGGAAGAGGAAATTTCGCAGGTTGCCGATGCCGTGAACAGTTTTTTTGTTTCTGTCAACGGATAAACGTAATCCGGTTCACGACGGCTTTCTCTCCTTCCGCGTTGGTGGAAATGACATTGTAAACGCCTGAAGACACCCGCTTTCCGTTTTGGTTGCATCCGTTCCACGTGAATAGCCCGCCGTTGGCACGGCCTGAATAAACGAGTTGCCCTGTGACAGTGGTGATTTTCACTTCCGCGTTGTGGGTCAGTCCGTTCACGGTAATGATTCCATTGTATTCCGGTCTCACGGGATTGGGATATACACGCACATTGTCTTTATCCAGTTCCGCGGCTGGCGTGCTGGCGTCGCTCATATAGGAAACCAATCCCAGGAAAGTGCCGATCATGATTTCGCCCGTCTGCGGATTGACGGCAATGCTTTGGATTTGGTCTGAAATGAGAGGGGAGTTTTCCGTGGTGAAATGTTGCAATGTTTCTTGCCCGTCTTCGCTGACCAGGTAAATGCCGTCCGATGAAGTGCCTATCCATTTGCGGTTGGCCGCGTCCACGGCTATGGCACTGACATCAATCCCATTGAACAGGTAGTCTGCATAATCCGTCCCGTCGTTTCTTGATATTTTGATTTGGGTATAAGTGAAATCATCGTTGTTGATGAAATCTTCAGGGTCTTCTATCACGAAAAGCCCGCTGCTCGTGCCTATCCATATTTGCCCGTTGAGGTCTTGGACGAAACAATTGTAGTAATCCGGGTCATATACGACTCTGTCTTGGTTGACAATGGTTTGCCTGAACACGTGCATGTCGTCGGACGTGTCATCCACTGTGGAGTTGAAATCCAGCATGAAAATCCCGCCGGAACTAAGTCGTTTCGAGTTAAGCCAAAGTCTTCCTTTGGAATCAAAGTAGATATAAGTTGAGTTGGGTGCTCCTCGCAATTCTGAAAAATAGAGCTTGGTCCATGTGTTGTCGGCTTTTAGTACGACAAGAATGGTATCCACTTCGTTATTTACCATCCACAAGTTTCCGTTTGCATCATATTGCAGGGCATCGCAACTCACGAAGTTTAATGGCTGGCTGTCATCTGGAAGTATGGTTCTGAGTACGCTGTTCGTGTAATCGTATTTTTTAATGAACTGCAAGTCTTTGAATTCATAAAGCCCTTGTCTTGCCGAACCTACATAATGATGAGTGGGGTCGTTGGGATCTTGTGCTATACTGGTCAGGTCGATGTATCGCAGGTTGGTTTGTGACGTGATGTTTTCTTCACTGAAGTTATGCCATGTGTTGTTTTCATAATACATGGCGGTGCCTTCCCTTTCGATGCTGTTATAGTTCAAATCCCCTCCGGCAACCAATAGGCGGTTGCCGTCATAGTGCATATTGCAGAAATAGTCGCGTATGGGACTGTTGGGTTGTATCGGTTGTTGGGTAGCAATGAATTGCCCGTTTTCGAGTTTGTAAGGTTGCAGGCCTTTCATGCCTTGGCTTGCCCAATAAGTTCCTTTGTGATACGTCAGATTGTTGAATGAATTTGTTTGTGCTATTTCTTCAATATCGTCAATAGAATGAAATATATAAGTAGATTCTTGATTGGCGGCAATCATGATATCATCATAGCAAGAGAAAATCGGGAGACTTTTCAGCTGCAATGCCGTGGTCGTGAAATATTGTTGGTTAATGATGAAGATTCCAGTTGATTTGTTATAGCCTATAAGTTCGTTTTTGAAAAAGTTAAGTGCATGAAAAGCGTTTCTGCTGACAAATTCCCAATTGTTCACATCCAAAAGATTCAGTGTCCTGTCTCCTTTGTACATGCCTGTTGATGAAGAAATATAGAAATAATTATCATCTAGCGCACAACATTGCACGTCCAATTTTAGGTCGTATGTGTTTTCAAAAGTTTCATTTTCTGTGTTCAAGGCGACTATTCCGAAGTTGGTACATATGTAAGCTGTTTTTCCATAGATGGAAATACTGTGGATAATGAGATTAGTATAGTTTTTATCTTTAAGTTGTTTCAAGTTTGAAACTTCTTCGTTTGCATAAACCAAGTCTATGTTGCCGTTTTCATATATAACTATCAGTTTTTGTGTTTCTTCGCAATAACTAATCAATTGAATTTTTGTATCATGCAACCCGTTAATGCGGTCATATACATATATTTCTGTCGTTTGAGGGTCATAATTGAAAAGATTGCCTTCACAAAGAGAATATATTTTGTTGTCTGTCGGGATGTTGAAAGAAGCTATTTGTAAAGCCGGGTAAGCTTTCCATGAATACATGGCTTGTCCTATTGTGATTGTAATATGACAGGCTAGTATGGTGAACAGCAAAATATATTTCTTCATGACTTCTTTATGGTTTATAAATTCATTTCATTTTTTTGTGACAAGTAATTGCAAAGTGCTTCAACAGCTTTGGCACGGTGACTTATTTTGTTTTTTATTTCACTTCCCAATTCTGCAAAAGTTTCATCAAAACCTTCGGGTTGGAAAATGGGATCATAGCCGAATCCGGAATCTCCTCTTCTTTCCGTTGTGATTTCCCCTTTCACAACGCCTTCAAATCTCCTTTCCTCCCCTTTTTCTATTAACGAAATAACGGTGCGAAATTGTGCCTTGCGGTTGTTTTTTTCTTCCATTTCTTTGAGGAGTTTTTGCATGTTGGCTTGTGAATCATGTCCGTTTCCGGCATAACGTGCCGAATATACGCCGGGTGCTCCGTCGAGGGCTTCCACTTCCAGTCCGGTGTCGTCCGCAAAACAATCTAATCCATAGTGATTGTACACATATTCGGATTTCAGGTGGGCATTGCCTTCCAGCGTGTTTGCTGTTTCGGGTATGTCTGCATGGCAATTGATGTCCGCAAGGCTCAATATTTCCATTTTATCACCTAATATGGCTCTTATTTCTTCCAGTTTATGGGCATTGTTTGTGGCAAATACTAATTTTTTCTTCATTGTTATTGTATTTTGGTTTGATTCTTATGCTTAACCATGTGGCTACGCTCATGATGATGAAGGGCATGAACGGTATGTGGAAGCGCGCTTCGCCGTGTCCGAAAAACAGGAGTACCGCAGTTCCTATCGTGACAATGCTTATGGGAAGAACCACGAATTGTGTTTCCCTCCTTTTCAGCAAAGATATGCAGCTCATGAAAAAGCAGATAATAAGCATGTAGTAATAGAACAGGTTATAGAGGGTGAGGGATTGGACTTTTGAAAGATGTGGGAAGTCTGCAACCAACCTTTTCATGCTTAATTCTTCATACATGTAGTCTTTTTCCTCTTTGCCTGACAGGAACGTGCAGAAGTTCACATTGTCCGAAATATACGTTTTGGCCAATTTCAGGGGCATCTGTTTGAGATATTCCTGTGGGTTATGTTGCAGCCAGATGAAAAAGTTCTTTTTCCATAGATTATCTCTTTGGCCGCAATCTGTTTGTTGCCCGTAATACATGGGATTGCCATTTGGAAAGAGTTTCAGGTTTTCACTGCGGTTTGGGTCGTTGTCCCATGAATATTGCATCAGTGCCATCCATCCGGTTTGGGCTTGGAACGTGAAATGTTTGATGCGAAGGAAGTTGATTCCTCCGATAAATATGATGCATGCCAAATATCCGGCGGTCAGATTGACGGCTTTTCTTTTTTCCTTTTTGAATAATAAGAAGATGATGGCCGACAGGAGAAACACCATTCCCATCGGGCGGAACCAATTTCCTATGGCCATAAGGATTCCGCCGGACATAGCCTTTCGGTTTAATGCGCACAAGATGCCCGCCAAACAGAAAAAGATGAAGGGCAGTTCGCTCAATGTAGAAGTGGATTCACCGTAATTTGCAGGATATAGCACGTAAATCAGCAAAGCCGTGAAAGCTGTTTTTTTGTTTACTGTCTTTTCTGTGATTTGATAAAGAAGCCAAGCCGTAGCACCTTTCATGAAGGAATTGAGGACGAGAAGCGGGGTGATGGATTTGAAAAGCCAAAGGGACAATGCAACAATGTTGATTGCCCCCAGGTTCCAAATGAATACATGTTCTTTGTATTGGAAAGCTGTAGGATAAGGTTCACCGGCTTCCAGACATTCTTTGGCAAGTCCTATATAGCCTTCGCTATCCGGATAAGGAGTGTATCCGAATATGTGCAAAATGATGAGTTGCAGCAGTGTGAATGCGGCAATAACCGATAAAACTATGGTATTTCTCTGTGCAACTGGCATTTAGAAACAGATTCTTATTTGACTTTGATATGGTCAAATCCTTCGCCATACACTCCCACCACATTACTCTGCGACACGAAGGCATTGGAGTCTATGCGTTTGATGAGCCGGAATATTTCCACGCTTTCCCTTCGCTTGGCCAACACGACCAGCACGTGCCGTGGTTCTTTGCTGTACCATCCTTCGCCGTTCAATACGGTCACTCCACGGTCGAGTTGGTGGGTGATGGATTCTGCTATTTCCGCATATTTGTTTGAAATGATGAGGAATTGGACGGATTGCCGCACACTGTTCATATAATAATCCAATGCGACCATGGAAATAATCAATATGCAAAAACCGAATACGACTTTTGAGCCTTCATGGAACACCAGATAGCTGGATGACACGATGGCCACATCGCAGAACATCAGGACACGTCCCAATGTGATGTCGCGGTATTTGTTGACGATGGCGGCGATAATATCCGTGCCTCCCGTGCTTCCGTTGTTTAAAAATACGATGGCGAGCCCGATGCCTTCCGCACATCCTCCAAGTACGCAGGCCATGAATGTCTGGTCACCCAGGATTTTGGGAAACTCACCATTGGCATCCATGATGAGTTCTTGGAAGAAACCTAATTCAAAAGTTAGTGCTACGATACCTACGATTGTTTTGATGCAGAAGCGGAATCCCAACACTTTGATGGCGGCTACGAGAAGTAGCATGTTGATCAAGAAATAGGTATATTGCACTTTGAACCCCGTGGCGTAGAAGATGATGGCAGCTACGCCGGCCAACCCGCCTGTGGTGATTTGATATGGCAAGACAAAGAGTGTGAACCCAATGGCATAAAGTGTCAGTCCGAAGATAATGCCAAGGTAATCTTTACTTTCTTGCCATATTTCAGCTTTTGTATATTTCATGACTGTTCCTTTTTAATATATAATGCAACCATAGGAAACTTCTGTTCCTATGGTCGCATCTGATTATGTGGTTGTTATTTCAATACGATGTTCACGATGCGTTTAGGCACGATGATGACTTTGACGATTTGTTTACCCTCGATGTATTTTTGGGTCTGTTCGTCGGCCAATACCGTCTTTTCGATGGTGGCATTGTCTGTGTCTGCAGGAAAATCCATTGTGAAGCGCGTTTTTCCGTTGAAGGAGATGCTCAGTTTCATGGTGTCTTCCGTCAGGTATGCTTCGTCCCATGCAGGCCATTCGGCATCACATACGCTGCTGTCTTCGCCCAGCGTATGCCACAGTTCTTCGGCGATGTGCGGGGCAAAGGGTGCCATCAGGATAACCAGTGTGCGCAGGATGTCTTTGTTGTGGCATTTCTGTCCGGAAAGCTCGTTCACGCAGATCATGAATGCACTGATGGACGTGTTGTAGGAAAACGCTTCGATGTCGGCTGTCACTTTCTTGATGAGCTTGTGCAGCGATTTCAGCGCGTCTTTTCCGGCTTCGCCTTCCTTTGGAAGGAAGTTGCCCGTGCGGTCATAGAACAAGGCCCAGAATTTCTTCAGGAAACGGTGGCAACCGTCTATGCCGTTCGTGTCCCAAGGTTTGCTCTGTTCCACCGGGCCGAGGAACATTTCATACAGGCGGAGCGTGTCGGCACCGAATTTCTCCACAATCATGTCGGGGTTCACCACGTTGAACATGCTTTTGCTCATCTTTTCGATGGCCCAGCCGCAGACGTATTTCCCGTCTTCCAAGATGAATTCCGCGTTTTCGTATTCCGGACGCCACTTGCGGAAGGCATCGATGTCCAACACGTCGCCCGACACGATGTTCACGTCCACATGCAATGGTGTGGTATCGTATTGGTCTTTCAGGTTCAGCGACACGAAAGTGTTGGTGTCCTTGATGCGATAGACGAAGTTGCTGCGGCCTTGTATCATTCCTTGGTTGATGAGTTTCTGGAACGGTTCTTCCGTGCAGCTGTATCCGTAGTCGTGCAGGAATTTGTTCCAGAAACGGCTGTAAATCAAGTGTCCCGTGGCATGTTCTGTTCCACCCACGTATAAGTCCACGTTTTGCCAGTAAGCATCGATGTCTTTGTCCACCAGGGCTTTGTCGTTCTTCGGGTCCATGTATCTCAGGTAGTAGGCCGAGCTTCCGGCAAATCCTGGCATGGTGTTCAGTTCGAGCGGGAAAACGGTTTCATTGTCTATCCGCGAATTGTCCGTCACGCAGCGGTTCACCGTGTCCCAAGCCCAGCGGGTGGCATGTCCTAATGGCGGTTCGCCGCTTTCCGTGGGCAGGAATTTGCTGACTTCCGGCAGTTCCAGTGGCAGGCATTCTTCCGGAATCATGTAGGGCATGCCGTCTTTGTAATACACGGGGAACGGTTCGCCCCAATAGCGTTGGCGGCTGAAGATGGCGTCGCGCAGGCGATAGTTCACCTTCACTCGTCCTAACTGGTGTTCTTCCACGTATTTTTTCGTGGCGGCGATGGCCTCCTTGATGGTCAGCCCGTTCAGTGAGAAGTCAATGTAGGGCTTCACGTCGGCGCGTGGCGAGTTGGTGACGATACCTTCTTTGGCATCGAAACTCTCTTCGCTCACGTCGCAACCTTCCACCAACGGGATGATGGGCAGGTTGAAGTGTTTGGCAAAGGCATAGTCGCGGCTGTCGTGTGCGGGGACGGCCATGATGGCCCCTGTGCCATAACCGGCCAGCACGTAGTCGCTGATCCAAATGGGAATGGCTTCGCCCGTAAAGGGGTTGATGGCATACGAGCCGGAGAACACGCCCGTCACGCGGCGGTCGGCGATGCGTTCGCGTTCCGTCCGCTTTTTGGTGGCATCCAGGTAGGCATCCACTGCAGCCTGCTGTTCCGCCGTGGTCACTTCGGGCACCAGTTCGCTTTCGGGGGCCAACACCATGAAAGTCACGCCGAACATCGTGTCGGCGCGGGTGGTGAAGATGGTGAACGACTTGTCGCTGTCTTTCACCTTGAAGACCACTTCCGTGCCTTCCGAGCGGCCAATCCAGTTGCGTTGCGTTTCTTTCAATGAGTCTGTCCAGTCGATGGTTTCCAGCCCGTCCAGCAAACGTTGTGCATAGGCACTTACACGCAGGCACCATTGCCGCATTTTCTTTTGTACGACCGGATAGCCGCCGCGTTCGCTCACGCCGTCCACCACTTCGTCGTTGGCCAGCACCGTGCCCAGTTTCGGGCACCAGTTCACCATTGTTTCGCCCAAATAGGCGATGCGGTAGTTCATCAGTGTTTCCTGCTGTTGTTTTTCGTCCATGGCGTTCCAAGCATCAGCCGTGAAGTCCAGTTCCTCCGAGCAAGCCACGTCCAAGCTTTCTGTTCCCGTCTTTGCGAGCTTTTCAATGAGTTCTTCGATGGGGCGCGCCTGTTGGCGTTTGTTGTCGTAGTAGCTGTTGAACATTTTTTGGAAAGCCCACTGCGTCCAGTGGTAGTAAGCCGGGTCGCAGGTGCGCACCTCACGGTCCCAGTCGAAACTGAAGCCAATCTTGTCCAGCTGTTCGCGGTAGCGGTTGATGTTGGCGGCCGTGGTGATGGCCGGGTGCTGTCCCGTCTGTATGGCATATTGTTCGGCGGGAAGCCCGTAGGCATCATATCCCATGGGGTTCAGCACGTTGAAGCCTTGCAGGCGTTTATAGCGTGCATAGATGTCCGAGGCGATGTAGCCCAGCGGATGACCCACATGAAGCCCCGCCCCGCTGGGATAAGGGAACATGTTCAGCACGTAGTATTTCTTTTTGCCTTTGCTTTCAGTGACTTTGTAGGTTTGGTGTTCCACCCAGTATTGCTGCCATTTCGGCTCGATTTCCCTGAAGTTGTATTCCATTTTATTTTAAATAGATTTGTTTCTTTCTATATTTGAAATAACAAGATGATGATATCCTGTTCATTTTTTGATAACTCCCCTATTCTGCATTTTCCTGCACGAAAGCTTCCGTGATTTCCACCACATACATTTTGTGCATTCCGCCATGTGTGCCATACCATTTGTCGATGAGTGAGGGGTCGGCAAAAGCTTCCGGTTTCAAGTCGTCGGAATATAGTTTTTTACCGACAAGCGTGAGCCTTGCTTGTTCAAAAGCCACTCCCCTGCCTTCTTCCATTGGCACGGGGCGCAGCCCGCTTTCAACAGCCTTGTTCACATCCCGTCCCGATTTTGAACCGCAAAGCTGGTAAATCTTGCGGGCTTCTTCCGAATGGCCGAGGAAAGAAAGCGTCATGAAGTCGTTTTGCTCCGAAAATTCAAAAGTGTAGCGTTCCGGACGGATAAAGACGAAAGCCACAGGCTTGTTCCACAACCACCCGATTCCGCCCCACGAAGCGGTCATCATATTGTAATGGCCGGGCTTTCCGGCACACACAATCATCCATTCCTTGCTGATGGTTTCGAAAAAATTCTCTTTGAGCTGCGATATTTCTATCTTATTCATTTCTATTTTCTCTATGAACTACCTTATACTAAGGTGCAAAGATAGGGATTTTAAATGTCGCGGCGAAGATTTTCTTTAGAATCCTTGACGTAAATCAAGAAAAAAAGGCCAAAAGGGAAGATTGTGGTGACGTGCCTTTGGATTTGTGGATTATTCCATAACTTTGCAGTGTCTTTTAGAAAATGAGAGACGAGATACATAAAGCGTCGCGAGACGCGGGTAAGAAAGATTTTGAGGTATTAGTTAAAGGTAAACAAGATTGTGACAGAATTAGCGTAAGCACGAAACTACGTGACGTAGTGGTTAATAGAAAGAGCTGGAAAATAGTTCGTTTATTGTTTTTGAGAAGATTTTGAGAGATTAAAGATTTGATTGCCGGGGCTTTCCTCTTGTGACTTGAGGGTTGTCCCGTTTTTTTTTGTCCATACGGAAAATTCGAAATTTATATCTTTCAAGATGTCATGAAATGCCTGTGAAAACAGACAAATTGTTCCGTTTCGGATGATTTTCGTGACGCGACCTTTGCGCAATCCGGCCCAAATAGCCGATTTTTGAGCGATTTTTTTGCACAAAACGGGGTTTCTGTGCAAGATTTTATCGGAGTCATTCACTTTTTGGAGCAGTCTGACGAGAAATTTCGGGGCCGGAACGCGAAAATCCGAGCCCCGGAATTCTTTTTTCGGGGCTCGGAATTTTTATTTCGGGGCTCGGACGAAAAAATCCCGGTACAGAAACTTTTTCGCGGCGGCTCCGGGGGCGTTTTTCTTTCCCGTTGGGACTTTTTCCCGGACACGTTCCCCGTGTCATTTTGTCGGCGGAATCCTCCATTGGGCTTTCCCGCCGGTCGGGCTTCCGCGCCGGGAGTGCCTCGTGCTCTGTCAAAAGGGCGGGTTTGGAGGGAATTCCGCGACATTCTGATTTTCGCAAGGCGCGTGTGGCTGCGTTCTTTCCGCGCTGTCCCGGCCCGGCGGCCGAATACGCGAATCTCAGAAGGCGAAAATGAGCAAAATGTCAACGCGCACCCGGAAGTTCATTCTGTCAATGGAAGGATGTGCGCAGGGGGCGCATTTCTTGCCCCGTTATGGAATCCGTCCTCCTGCGGCCTGTGCGTGGATAGCCGACTGTGGCTTGACTTTGGTTTTTCTGCCGGACGCGGTCGTTTCTTGGCGGGACGGAGGCGGGTGAAAAACGGGTGTGTCCTGTTTCAAATCAAAAATTAGTTGTATTTTTGTGTCTGAAATAGATAGGAGTTTGGAATTATGGCAAAAGAAGGGCTGACACCGATGATGAAGCAGTTTTACGACTTGAAAGCCAAGCATCCGGACGCGGTCATGCTGTTCCGGTGCGGGGACTTTTATGAGACGTATTGCGAGGACGCGGTGGTGGCTTCCGAGATATTGGGCATTACTCTCACCAAGCGTAACAACGGGGGGAAAAATGGTGAGCCGGTGGAGATGGCCGGATTTCCGTATCATGCTTTGGACACTTATTTGCCCAAGTTGATTCGTGCGGGGCGGCGCGTGGCGATATGCGACCAGCTGGAAGACCCGAAACTCACGAAGACGTTAGTGAAGCGGGGCATCACGGAACTGGTGACACCCGGTGTGGCGATGAACGACAACGTGCTGGCGGGCAAGGAGAACAATTTCCTGGCCGCCGTGCATTTCGGGAAAGGCAGTGTGGGAGTAGCTTTCCTGGACATCAGCACAGGGGAATTTCTCGCAGCCGAGGGAACGGCTGAATATATAGACAAGTTATTGGGTAATTTTTCGCCCAAGGAAGTGCTTTTCGAACGCGGGCGGCGCGGCCAGTTCGAGGGGTGTTTCGGTACAAAATTTTTTACGTTCGAACTGGACGATTGGGTGTTTTCCGAGCGCACGGCCATGGAAAAGTTGCTCAGACATTTCGAGGTGAAGAACCTGAAAGGTTTCGGCATCGACCACCTCAAGAGCGGCATCGTGGCTTCGGGTGTCATCCTGCAGTATCTGGAGATGACGCAGCACAGCCAGATAGGGCACATCACTTCTATTTCGCGGATAGAAGAGGAGCGTTACGTGCGGCTGGACAAGTTCACCGTGCGCAACTTGGAACTGATTGTCCCGTTGGCCGATGGCGGGAAGTCGCTTTTGAACGTGATTGACCACACGATTACCCCGATGGGGGGACGCCTGTTGCGGCGTTGGTTGCTGTTTCCGTTGCGGGATGAAAAGAGCATCAACGAGCGGCTTGACGTGGTGGACTACTTTTTTCGCGAACCAGAATTCAGGGAGCTGATGGACGGACAGTTGCACCTGATGGGCGACTTGGAGCGCATCATTTCCAAGGTGTCCGTGGGGAGGGTTTCCCCGCGCGACGTGGTGCAGCTGAAGACGGCCCTTCAGGCGATAGAGCCAATCAAGACCGCCTGCGGGCATGCCAAGGACGAGACGCTCAGGCGGATAGGGGAGCAGCTGAATCTCTGCGCTTCCATCCGCGACCGCATCGCCCGCGAAATTCAGGACGACCCGCCTTTGTTGGTCAACAAGGGAGGGGTGATTGCCGACGGGGTGAACGCGGAACTGGACGAACTGCGCCACATCGCTTTCGAGGGCAAGGACTATCTGTTGCAAATCCAACAGCGGGAGACGGAGCGCACGGGCATCCCGAGCCTGAAGATTTCCTATAATAATGTGTTCGGTTATTATTTGGAAGTGCGCAACGCGCACAAGGACAAGGTGCCGGTCGATTGGATACGCAAGCAGACGCTGGTGAACGCCGAGCGGTATATCACGCAAGAACTGAAGGAATACGAAGAAAAAATCATGGGGGCGCAGGACAAAATCCTGGTGCTTGAGACTAAATTGTACAACGAACTGGTGTTGGCGTTGGCCGAGTTCACGCCGTCCATACAAATTAATGCCAATTTGTTGGCACGTTTGGACTGTCTGTTGTCGTTCGCGCAAGTCGCGCAGGAAAACCGCTACATCCGTCCGGTCATTGCAGATGACGACGTGCTCGACATCCGGCAAGGCCGCCATCCGGTGATTGAAAAAGAACTGCCCGCAGGGGAGCAATATATAGCCAATGATGTGCATTTGGACACGGAAAAACAGCAAATCATCATCATCACGGGACCGAACATGGCCGGTAAGTCGGCCTTGTTACGCCAGACGGCACTCGTCACGCTCATGGCCCAAGTGGGATGTTTCGTGCCGGCAGAGTCGGCGCACATCGGGTTGGTGGACAAAATTTTCACGCGCGTGGGAGCCAGCGACAACATTTCGATGGGGGAAAGCACGTTCATGGTGGAAATGAACGAGGCGGCCAACATCCTGAACAACATATCCCCGCGCAGCCTTGTGCTTTTCGACGAGCTGGGGCGAGGCACTTCGACGTACGACGGTATCAGCATCGCCTGGGCCATCGTGGAGTACATCCATGAAAACAAGAAAGGGCGGGCGCGGACGCTCTTTGCCACGCACTATCATGAACTGAACGAGATGGAGAAGCTTTATTCGCGTGTCAAGAACTATAACGTGTCCGTCAAGGAGGTGGACGGAAGGGTCATTTTCCTGCGCAAGCTGGAGCGGGGCGGCAGCGAGCATTCCTTCGGTATCCATGTGGCCAAGCTGGCCGGCATGCCCAAAAGCATCGTGTCGCGGGCGGAATCCGTCTTGAAGGATTTGGAGTCGGCCAACAGCAAGGACGTGATGAAGAACACCCGGGGGGCAAAGAAGGCCATTCCGGCTGGCGGCGGGGTGCAACTCAGCTTTTTCCAGCTGGACGATCCCGTGCTGTGCCAAATCCGCGACGAGATTCTGCATCTGGACATCAACAACCTGACACCTATGGAGGCGTTGAACAAGCTGAACGACATCAGGCATATCGTGACGGGCAAGTGACGCGGTTTTATATGGATAATAAAAAAGAGGGCTAAGAATCATGGCTTACGAGATACAGTTTCTGCTTTACAGCATGCCGGACGAAGAGGGCAAGGTGCAGGTCGTCATCAAGGATGAAACGATATGGTGTACCCAAAAGGCGATGGCGCGACTTTTTGGAGTTGACAAATCAGGCATTAGCCGTCATATAGCTAACATATATAAAGACGGCGGGTTGTCTCCTGATACGACGGTTGCAATTTTTGCAACCGTCGTGAACAGAGGCATAAGAGGAAAGGTAGAAGAATTCGGCCGCGCAAGCAAAGGCGAAGGCCGAAAGTGAATGTGACATATTTAACCATACGCAACGCATTGATTCCGATTTCGACAAAGAGGCGAGAGCAATGCCGGATAAATAGCGGTCAAGCGATTTGAATTTGCATGAGAAAAAGTCGCTTTTCAAGGGTAATTCTGTAAGAAATTGACATAAGTTTAAAATATCATGGAAAAGAAAGTGGAAGAATATATCCGGGCCAACGAAGCCCGGTTCTTGGAGGAATGGTTCAGCCTGATACGAATTCCGAGCGTGAGTTCCGACCCGGCCCGCAAGGCCGACATGGAGGCTTGTGCCGAACGGTGGCGGACGTTGTTGCTGGAGGCCGGGGCCGACGAGGCGCGGCTGATGCCTTCGGCGGGCCATCCGCTGGTGTATGCCGAAAAGCGGGTGTCGCCCGATGCGCCCACGGTATTGGTTTACGGGCACTACGACGTGATGCCCGCCGATCCGTTGGAATTGTGGGTCAGTGCGCCTTTCGAACCGGAAGTGCGCGACGGAAAAGTGTATGCCCGCGGTGCGGACGACGACAAGGGGCAGAGCATGATCCAGCTGAAGGCGTTCGAGTACATGGTGCGTTCGGGGGAGTTGCGTCACAATGTGAAATTCATACTGGAAGGAGAAGAGGAAATCGGCTCGCCGAGTTTGGCCGCCTTCCTGCAGAAGCACCGCGAACTGTTGGCCTGCGACATTGTGTTGGTGAGTGACACCAGCATGCTCGCGCCCGACCTGCCCTCGCTCACCACCGGCCTGCGCGGGCTGGCCTATTGGGAAGTGGAAGTGACCGGTCCCAACCGCGACCTGCATTCCGGGCATTTCGGTGGGGCGGTGGCCAATCCCATCAACGTATTGTGCGACCTGTTGGCGCGCATGACGGACGCGGACGGTCGCATCACGGTGCCGGGATTTTATGACGAGGTGGAAGAACTTTCGGACGAAGAACGCAAGATGCTGGAACAGATACCTTTCGACGAGGAACGCTACAAGGCTTCCATTGGGGTGAAAGCCCTGAAAGGGGAGAAGGGATACACGACCATCGAGCGCAACAGTTGCCGTCCGAGCTTTGACGTGTGCGGCATCTGGGGAGGCTACACCGGGCAGGGAGCCAAGACGGTGCTACCTTCCAAGGCGTATGCCAAGGTGTCGTGCCGGCTGGTGCCGCATCAGAGCCATGAGAAGATAGCCCAAATGGTTGCCGATTACTTGCTTTCCCTTGCGCCGGACTATGTGCAGGTGAAGGTGACTCCGCTGCATGGCGGCGACGGCTATGTGTGTCCGGTGAACCTGCCGGCCTACCGGGCTGCCGAGGCGGGCTTCGCGAAAGCGTTCGGGCGCAAGCCATTGGCCGTGCGCCGGGGTGGGAGCATTCCCATCGTGAACGACTTTGAGCGCATCCTCGGGGTGAAGACCATCCTGATGGGCTTCGGGCTGGAGAGCAATGCCATCCATTCGCCCAACGAGAACTTCCCGCTCGACATGTTCTGTCGGGGAATAGAGGCCGTGGTGGAGTTCCACCGGCAAGTGAAATTTTGAAAGTAGGAGTCGTATGGAAAAGAAAACAGTCTTGATTACGGGGGCTTCTTCGGGAATCGGGGAGGGGTGCGCCCGCAAGTTTGGCATGAACGGGCACCGCCTGATTCTCAATGGCCGCAATGTGGAAAAACTGGAGGCCGTGAAGGCCGAATTGGAAGGGAAATACGGGGCGGAAGTCCTGCTTTTGCCTTTCGACGTGCGCGACCGAAGTGCCGCCCGTCGGGCGTTGGATTCGCTGCCGCAGGAGTGGAAGGCCATTGACGTGCTGGTCAACAATGCCGGGCTGGTCATCGGCGTGGACAAGGAGCACGAAGGCAATCTGGATGAATGGGACGTGGTGATTGACACGGACGTGAAGGCACTGCTGGCCATGACGCGCCTCGTGGTGCCCGGCATGGTGGAGCGGGGCAGGGGGCACGTCATCAACATGGGCTCCATCGCGGGCGACTATGCCTATCCCGGCGGCAGCGTGTATTGTGCCTGCAAGGCGGCGGTCAAGGCACTTTCGGACGGACTGCGCATCGATTTGGTGGACACGCCCGTCCGCGTGACGAATATCAAGCCCGGGCTGGTGGAGACGAACTTCTCCGTGGTGCGCTACCGGGGCGACCAGGCCGCTGCCGACCATGTGTATGAAGGCATCCGTCCGCTCACGGGCGACGACGTGGCCGAGGTGGTCTATTTCGCCGCTTCCGTGCCCGAGCATATCCAAATAGCCGAAGTGCTGGTCATGCCTACGCACCAGGCCACCGGCACGATAGCCTGGCGCGGGAAGTAAGGAGAGCCGTTAGGGTGTAGCAAACCGACCAGGTACAATTGCTCAGCTAATCGAAAATTACATCACCAAGTGACAGAGTTTTCGATTAGCATGAAGCATATTTACGCGAGTTCGGGATAAGAAGAGTTATGGAAAAAGTTGGTAATCTCGCCAGGATTTTGTATATTTATAGTTGAAAATCAAACAAATACAAAAAGACAAGCGATGATTACCAAGGACAAAGTTACTGAAAATCTCTGGAATATCCGCCGAATTGCAGCAGATTAACGCAACAGGATTTGATAATTAGGGAGTTAGAGGAAAAA
>CALUFQ010000015.1 GCA_944319925.1 uncultured Paraprevotella sp. | reverse complement strand
CGCTTAGCTCAGCTGGTTCAGAGCGTCTGCCTTACAAGCAGAGGGTCGGGGGTTCGAATCCCTCAGCGCCCACGAAGAGAGGGGAAGGCATCCGAGGAGGATGTCTTTTGTCGTTTTTGCCTATTCTCATGTTTTTTCGATATTTTTTTGAGGGATTTGCTTAGGCATACCGATAAAATGCGTTATTTTTGCAGTCTGAATAATACGTATGGCTTGTATGGAATTAGATTTGTTGACGGCCATCTCCCCGATTGACGGTCGTTACAGAGGTAAGACGGAGCCTTTGGCTTCTTATTTTTCAGAATATGCGCTTATCCGTTACCGGATACGCGTGGAAATCGAGTACTTCATCACTTTGTGCGAGTTGCCTTTGCCGCAGTTGATAAGTTTCGACCATGCACTGTTCGGGCGTTTGCGCGACATTTACGTCGGATTCTCTGAGGCTGATGCCCGTCGCGTGAAGGAAATCGAGGCGGTGACCAACCACGACGTGAAGGCTGTGGAATATTTCATCAAAGAGCAGTTTGACAAAATCGGTGGTTTGGAGGCTTACAAGGAGTTTATCCATTTCGGCCTGACTTCGCAAGACATCAACAACACGTCGGTGCCTTTGTCCATCAAGGACGCGCTGAACGAGTGCTACTACCCGCAGTTGGAGGAACTTGTCGCCCAGCTGAGGGCATACGCCGAGGAATGGAAAGACGTGCCCATGCTGGCCAAGACGCACGGGCAGCCGGCTTCGCCGACCCGTTTGGGGAAAGAAGTCATGGTGTTCGTCTATCGGCTGGAACGCCAGCTGGGAATGCTGAAGGCATGTCCCATCACGGCGAAGTTCGGTGGGGCGACGGGCAACTTCAATGCCCACCATGTGGCCTATCCCGGGTATGACTGGCGGGCTTTCGGCAACCGTTTCGTGGCGGAAAAACTCGGTTTGGAGCGGGAGGAATATACGACCCAGATTTCGAACTACGACAATCTTGGTGCGGTGTTCGATGCCATGAAGCGCATCAACACGATTCTGATAGATTTGGACCGCGACTTTTGGCAATATGTGTCCATGGAATATTTCAAGCAGAAAATCAAGGCGGGCGAAGTGGGCTCCAGTGCCATGCCGCACAAGGTGAACCCGATTGATTTCGAAAACTCGGAAGGCAACTTGGGGTTGGCCAATGCCATCCTTGCCCATCTGAGCATGAAATTGCCGGTGTCGCGCCTGCAGCGCGACTTGACGGACTCCACTGTGTTGCGTAATGTCGGCGTTCCCATGGGGCATGCCCTTATTGCCGTGCAAAGTACGCTGAAGGGGCTGCGCAAGCTGTTGCTGAACCAAGAAGCCATCAACGCGGATTTGGACAACTGTTGGGCGGTGGTGGCCGAGGCCATCCAGACCATCCTGCGGCGTGAAGCCTATCCGCATCCTTACGAGGCGTTGAAAGCGTTGACGCGCACCAACAAGGCTATCACAAAGGAAGCTATCAAGGATTTTATCGAAGGGCTGGAAGTCGGCGAGGCGGTGAAAGAGGAACTGCGTGCCATCACGCCCCATTCATATACGGGCATTTAGACGAGTGACCGGAGATGATGCCTGCCCGCGAGGGCGGAAGTTTCTCCTCATTTTAATCATTGTTATATATAAGTATAGAGAAAGGAAAAAGAGTATGGAAGACGAAAAATGGCAGGATAATCAGATGTCCGAAGGGACTGAGGGTGACCGCGAGGGTTACAAGCCATTCAACAGTGAGAACAACAACAGCGGCGAGAACGCCGGTCGTCCGCGCATTCCGCGCCCGCGCATCCAGCGCGTCCAGCGGGCTTACACGGCCAACGGCTCCAACGGGACGCAGGAAGGCCGTCCTTATCGTCCGTCTTATAACCGTGAAGAACGTACATACGGTGGCGAACGTCCTTATCGGTCCTATCAGCCCCGTCAGGATTACAACCGTGGAGGTGGCTATGGGCGCGAAGGGGGTTACGAAGGCCGCGAAGGTAGCTATGGCCGTGAGGGGGGCTATCGTCCCAATAACGGAGGTTACCGCCGTGAGGGAGGTTACAACAATCGCGGATATAACCGTGACAATAATGCTTACAATCGTGAGGGAAGTTACAACCGCGAAGGCGGTTACGTCGCGAACCGCGGGGGCGGTTTCCGTCCGGCGGGAGCGGGAGGCGGTTATCGTCGTCCGCAGCAAGGAGGTTACGGGGCGAACCGTTTCGGCGGACGTCCGCAGGGGCGTCGCCCGGGGTATGACCCCAATGCGAAATACAGTCATAAGAAACAGATTGAATACAAGGAACTCAATGTGGATCCGGACGCACCAATCCGCTTGAACAAATATTTGGCCAATGCCGGGATTTGTTCCCGCCGCGAGGCCGACGAGTATATCACAGCCGGTGTCGTGAGCGTGAACGGACAGGTCGTGACGGAATTGGGCACGAAAGTGAAGCGCAGCGACGAGGTGAAGTTCCACGACCAGCTTGTGAATATTGAGCGCAAGGTGTATGTATTGTTGAACAAGCCCAAGGATTACGTGACCACGAGCGACGACCCGCAGAACCGCAAGACGGTGATGGATTTGGTGAAAGATGCCTGTCGCGAGCGTATTTATCCGGTGGGCCGGCTTGACCGGAACACCACCGGTGTGTTGCTGTTCACCAACGACGGCGAACTGGCCTCCAAACTGACCCATCCCCAATATTTGAAAAAGAAAATCTACCATGTGTTCCTTGACAAGAACGTGACGGCCGCCGACATGCGCCAGATTGCCGAAGGCATCACGCTCGAAGACGGGGAAATCAAGGCCGATGCCATTGAATATGCCCATCCCACGGACAAGAAACAGGTCGGCATCGAAATCCATTCAGGCCGCAACCGCATCGTGCGCCGGATTTTCGAGGCGTTGGGCTACCGGGTGTTGAAGCTCGACCGGGTGATGTTTGCAGGGCTGACAAAGAAGAACTTGCGCCGCGGCGATTGGCGTTTCCTGACGGAACAGGAAGTCAACATGCTGCGTATGGGTGCGTTTTAAGGGCTAAAACAAAAAAAACTGATGAAAACGATTGGCAGAACGAAAATCATAGACGTGCTGAAGCGCGAAGACTTCGGCGCGGAGGTCTGTGTGAAAGGGTGGGTGCGCACTCACCGGGCCAGCAAGGCCGTGCATTTTATCGCACTGAACGACGGCTCGACCATCCGTAACGTGCAAGTCGTGGCCGACGCGGGGAAGTTCGACGACGATTTGATGAAGCAAGTCACGACCGGTGCTTGCCTGAGCGTGACGGGCGAACTGGTGAAAAGTCCCGGAGCGGGGCAGGCCGTGGAAGTGCAGGCACACGACATTGTGGTGCTGGGCACGTGCGGTGCGGATTATCCGATGCAGAAGAAAGGGCAGAGCATGGAGTACATGCGCACACATGCCCACATGCGTTTGCGCACTAATACGTTTGGTGCGGTGTTCCGCATTCGTCACCACATGGCGATGGCCATCCACCGTTACTTCCATGAGCATGGCTTCTTTTATTTTCACACGCCGATTATCACGGCGAGCGATTGCGAGGGTGCCGGGCAGATGTTCCAGGTGACGACCAAGAACCTCTACGACTTGAAGAAGGATGCCGAAGGGAAGATTGACTATTCGGACGATTTCTTCGGCAAAACCACGTCGCTCACCGTGTCGGGACAGCTGGAAGGCGAATTGGGAGCCACGGCATTGGGGGCCATTTACACATTCGGCCCGACATTTCGTGCGGAGAACTCCAATACGCCGCGCCATTTGGCGGAGTTTTGGATGATTGAGCCTGAGGTGGCTTTCAACGACATCAACGACAACATGGACTTGGCCGAGGACTTCATCAAGTACTGTGTCCGTTGGGCTTTGGAACATTGCCAGGACGATTTGGCGTTCCTAAACAAGATGATCGACCCGACGTTGTTGGAGCGGTTGAAGTTCGTGGTGGAGAACAATTTCGTGCGTCTGTCCTACACGGAAGGCATCCGCATCCTGGAACAGGCCGTGAAGGACGGCCATAAGTTCGAGTTCCCGATTTATTGGGGAGCCGACTTGGCTAGCGAGCATGAGCGTTTCCTTGTGGAGCAGCATTTCAAGCGTCCGGTAATCCTGACCGATTATCCGAAAGAAATCAAGGCGTTCTACATGAAGATGAACGACGACGGGAAGACCGTGCGCGCCATGGATGTGTTGTTCCCGCAGATAGGCGAGATTATCGGTGGCTCCGAGCGCGAGGACAGTTACGACAAGCTGATGGCGCGCATCGAAGAACTGCACATCCCGATGAAGGACATGTGGTGGTATTTGGACACGCGCCGTTTCGGTACTTGCCCGCACAGCGGGTTCGGATTGGGTTTCGAACGTCTGATTTTGTTTGTGACAGGCATGCAGAACATCCGCGATGTGATTCCGTTCCCGCGTACGCCGAAGAATGCGGATTTCTAGGGATTATCAGAGATTGTATATGAGAGGCGGAAGCTTTTCTCCCTTTGTGGAGGGAAAAAGGCTTCTGCCGTTTTTTTGTGAATGCCGCTTTTATGGTTGCTCCTTATTTATATACGGACTTTAGCGGTTTTCTGCGTCGTTTTTTTCCGTTCAAGGTGCAGAAGGTCATGTTGGACGCGGGGTTCACCTGTCCCAACCGCGACGGGACGAAGGGGCGGGGCGGATGCACGTATTGCAACAATGAGGCGTTCAATCCGTCGTATTGCCAGGCGGGTGCGTCGGTCGCGGACCAGCTGGAGGCCGGGAAGGCGTTCTTTTCCGGCAAATACCAGGACATGAAAATTCTTGCCTATTTCCAAGCTTATACGAATACATACGGTGAAGCGGATGCGTTGATGAGGTTATACGAGGAAGCATTGTCCGTCCGCGAGGTCGTGGGCTTGGTCATTGGTACTCGTCCGGATTGCATGCCGCCGGATTTACTGGAGGCTTTGCGGGACTTGGCCCGGCGGACGTTCCTGCTGGTGGAGTATGGGATAGAAAGCCTGAACGACGACACGCTCCTGCGCATTAACAGGGGGCATACGGCGGCCGATGCAGTGGATGCGGTTTGCCGCACGGCGGAAGCCGGCATCCGGGTCGGCGCCCATGTCATCTTGGGGTTGCCCGGCGAAGGGAGGGAAGAGTCCGTCAGGCAAGCATCCTTGGTGTCGCGCTTGCCGCTGGACGTGTTGAAAATCCACCAGCTGCAACTGGTCCGCGGGACGGTCATGGCGCGGGAGTGGGCTTCCAGCCCGGGGAGCTTCCATTTTCCGTCGGTGGACGAATACATTGACCTTGTCATTGATTACGTGGAACGCCTGCGCCCGGAAATCGCTTTGGAACGATTTGTTTCCCAGTCTCCCGGTTGTTTGCTGGTTGCGCCGCGTTGGGGGCTGAAACCCCATGTGTTTGCGGAACGGCTGAGGAACCGGATGCGCGAGCGGGGGACGTTTCAGGGGCGTCTGTGGCGAGGAGGCGGCGGGAAGACTTCGTGTTAAGAAAATGAAGGTATCAAGTTGGGAAAAACTTTTTGTGGAAATTCAAAACAGTTCCTTATAGTTTTCGCGGAATGAGAATGTGCATTTCGGGCCACTGTCCGTTTCCTGTTTCCCCACATACAGGGGCGGGGTCGGGGTCGTAGCGACCCCGGAGGGGAGCTCACATCCAAGGGGCGTAACGGACCTTTTGTCCAACATAATGCAACGTGGGCGGGAAACCCCTCTGACTCTTTGAGCCACCTCCCCTACGAGGCGGAGGAGTTTTAGCTGCGGGGAACTCTGCGCACGTTCTTCCATTGACAGAATGACACGTTCAGGTGCGTGTTGACAATTTGCTCATTTTCGCCTTCTGAGATTCGCGTATCCGGCCGCCGGGCCGGGACAGCGCGGAAAGAACGCAGCCACACGCGCCATGCGGAAATCAAAATGTCGCGGAATCCCCTCCAAACCTGCCCTTTTGACGGAACACGGGACACTCCCGGCGCAGAAGTCCGACCGGCGGGAAAGCCCGCCAGGGGATTCCGCCGACAAAATGACACGGGAAACGTGTCCGGGAAAAAGTTCCAACGGGAAAGAAAAACGGCCCCGGAGCCGCCGCGAAAAAGTTTCCGTACCGGGATTTTTTCATACGAGCCCCGAAATAAAAATTCCGAGCCCCGAAAAAAGAATTCCGGGGCCCGGAATTTCGCGTTCCGGCCTCGAATTTTCTCGCCAGGCTGCCCCAAAAAGTGAATGTCTCTGACAAAACCTTGCACAGAAGCCCCGCTTTGTGCAAAAAAATCGCGCAAAAATCTGCTATTTGGGCCGGGTTGTGCAAAAGTCGCGTCACGAAAATCAGGCAAAACGGCACAATTTGTCTGTTTTTACAAGCGTTTCATGACATTCTGATTTTTGGGGTCGTAACGCCCCTTTTGTTTGCCATGCGGCGGCCATAATGGCCGTTTTGTTCGCCATGCGGAGGGTCGTAACGCCCCTTTTGTTTGCCATGCGGATGGCAAAACAGTCCCGCCAGTTCATTTTTGTTGGCTTTGCATGAAATAAGCTTCATCTTGGCATGAAAAACAAATGGATTTGTTTTGTCTTGCGCTCAGTTTGCATTATTTTTGCATCAAGTATCATGAAAAAGGAACAATCATTAAATGACACTTATGAAACATTTTGGATTTGCAGGATTGCGCGTGTGGCTCGCGGGCTTGTGCGCGGCAATCTTTTTCCCGGTGCACGGACAGAACGGGACGGCGACTTCGGCCGATGTGCTGAAATTGGTGGAGAAAGTAAACGATTATTGGCAGGCGAACAACTCGCCCGAGGTGCGCGCTTTTTGGGACAATGCCGCGTATTACACGGGCAACATGGAAGCCTACCGGCTGACGGGTAAGAACGCTTACTATGAATACAGCAACCGCTGGTGCGAGCATAACCGTTGGCGCGGGGCGGACAGCGACGACAAACGCGGGTGGAAGTATGCTACCTACGGCGAAGGGCAGGATTTCGTGCTTTTTGGCGACTGGCAGATATGTTTCCAAACCTATATCGACATGTATCACTTGAATCCGGCGGACTACAAGGTGGTGCGGGCAGAGGAAGTGATGAGTTATGCCTGCCATTTGGACGAGAACAAGTTTTGGTGGTGGGCCGACGCGCTCTACATGGCCATGCCCGTGATGTCGAAGATGTACAAGCTGACGGGCGATGAAATGTATCTCGACCGCATGTATGAGAACTTCCTTTGGAGCGACAGCCTGATGTACGACCCCGAGGAGCAACTCTATTACCGCGATGCCAAATACATTTACCCGAAAGTGAAGACCGCTTCGGGGGGCAAGAGTTTTTGGGCGCGGGGCGACGGATGGGTGCTGGCCGGGCTGGCCAAGGTGCTGGCTGACATGCCCAAGGATTACGCGCATCGTGGCTTTTTCGTGAAGCGTTTCACGGAGCTGGCTCAAGGGGTGGCTCGATGCCAGCGTCCGGATGGCTATTGGAGCCGCAGCATGTTGTGCGAGGAAGACGCGCCGGGGCCTGAGACGAGCGGGACGGCTTTCTTCGCCTACGGCTTGATGTGGGGGGTGAACCACGGTTACTTGGAGGCTTCCGAATATGCCCCGGTCATAGAAAAAGCCTGGAATTACTTGGAGAAGGTGGCCTTGCAACCCGACGGCAGCATCGGCTACGTGCAGCCTATCGGCGAGAAGCCCGACCCCACGCGTAAGGTGGATGCCCGTTCGCAGGCGCCTTTCGGCACCGGGGCGTGGCTCTTGGCCGCGTGTGAACGGGTGCGCTACTTGGACGGGAGCGCGGCGGGGAAGGATGCCCGCACGGTGGAGGTGGAAATTGTCAACCCCACAGATGAGGAACGCAACGACGTGGTGGAACTTGACGCGCGGGAGATGTTCGGCCGATTGGGCATCTGCGGAGGCCGCCAGTTTGTCGTGCGCGACGGCGACCGCACGGAAGTGCCTTACCAGCTCACGCACGATGGAAAAATCTTGGTGCAGGCTTTCGTGCGCCCGGAATCTTCCACGACACTGACATTTGCCAAAGGCATTCCGTCCGATTTCCGTTTCACGGCGTGGGGGCGCGTATATCCTTCGCGCGAAGACGACTTGGCTTGGGAGAACGACCGCAACGGGTGGCGTGCCTACGGCCCGGCGATACAACGCAGCGGGCAGCACATTTACGGCTATGACGTGTTCAATAAGAACGTGCCGGTGCCGATGTTGGAAACGTTTTATCACAGCGAACTTACTTCATACGGCCTGCAGGACAAACTGCGCAAAGCCGGGCGGGGCAGCGAATGTGATTCCTTGCACCGGACGCTGACTTACCATCGCGACCGCGGCTTCGGCATGGATGCTTACACCGTGGGTGCGACATTGGGTGCGGGTGTTTCGGCTTTGGTGGGCGATGACGGGAGTTTCATCTATCCTTTATGCTACGAGCAGGCCGAGGTGATGGACAACGGCCCGTTGCGTTTTTCCGCGCGCCTGACCTTCGGGCCGGCAACGGTGGGGGACGAGGAAGTGGTGGAACGCCGCGTCATCACGCTGGACAAGGGGACGCACCTGAATCGGTGCGAGGTGACCTACGAAGGCTTGTCGCACCCGTGCAAGGTGGCGGCCGGTATCGTGGTTCACAAGGCTTCGCCCGATGCCTACGTCTTGGACAAGAAAAACGGCTATGTGGCCTACGCCGACCCGATGGATCATCCCGAGGCGATGAACGGGCAGATTTATATTGCCTGCCTGTTCCCCGAAGGGCTGAAGTCGGTCGAGTATGTGCCTTTGGCGCAGGAAACGGCGGGAGGTGTCGGCCATGCGGTGGGGCTTTGCGGTTATGAGCCGGGGCATCCGTTCGTGTATTATTTCGGTTCGGCGTGGAGTAAGTACGACGTGCCCGGCTTTTCCGTGTGGGAGGCGTTGCTGGCGCGTTATGCCCGTGCCCTGAAGGCTCCATTGCAGGTGACGGTGCGTTAGTAGCCTAGGTGTTTTGACAAGAATCGGGCCGGTTTCCCTTCGTTTCGGCGTGGGAAGCCGGCCTTTTTCCTTGGTGCGGGTATGTTTTGTTTATGGACACTGTTCCTAATCTTGGGGATTTGACGTGACAAACTCCGGATGGCAGTGCCGCTTCGCGTAAAAATGGCTTTTTTTGTTTGAGATATGCAAATTCTATAGTGTTGCCCGACGGTTTTTTAATGGTTTGTGAGCTATGAGTGGCTGTATTCGGCAATTCTGTCGCTCTTATAGTTAATAACGTTAAAAAGGATGGGCGGTTTTTGTCTGTGCCAAAAGAATACTCGTTTTTGATATGTATATTTGCTGCCATGAAAAAGTTAACGATTTGGATTGTCAGCGTGATTATCGGTGTCTCTTTCTTGGGATTGCTGATGTTGCAGATGCGCTATATCGAACAGATGGTAAAGATGCGGAAGGAACAGTTCGACGAGTCGGTCATCCGCAGCCTGAACCAGGCTTCGCGTAACTTGGAACAGAACGAGACGTTCCGTTACCTGGAGCGTTTCACGCGCGAGAATCCCGGTGGCTTTTCCGACTCGGTCCCCAGGCTCTACATCGACGGGGCGCATAACTTTGACACGGAAAGCCTGTTGCCCGACACTGTGGGGCGGATTCATTCAGGCTTCGAGTTGAAGACCATCGTGAAACATCCCTCGACGATGCCGAAAGTGCTGCGTGTGGAAGGGGGCAACCGCATTGACGAGGCGTCGCGCACGTTCAGGGAGCATATCAAGAATGCGTATGTTTATCACAAAGGGCTGCTCGACGAGGTAATCTACGGCATCTTATATACGGCTAGCGAGAAGCCGCTGGAAGAGCGGGTCAACTTCCGGCTTTTGGACCAAGACATCCGGAACGCGTTGGAGAATAACGGCATCAGCATCCCCTATCATTTCACCGTTTCGACCAACGACGGCCGCGAGGTGTATCGCTGTCCGGATTTTGAGGAGAAAGGTGAGGATTATTCCTATTCCCAAGTGCTGTTCCGCAACGACCCGGCGGGGAAGATGGGCATCGTGCGCATCCATTTCCCGGACATGAACGAATATCTGCTGGAAACGGCGCGGATGATGATTCCGGCTTTGGCGTTCACCATCATCCTGTTTGTGACGTTCGTATATACCATTTACGTGATTTTCCGCCAGAAGAAAGTGACAGAGATGAAGAACGACTTCATCAACAACATGACGCATGAGTTCAAGACTCCCATTTCCTCCATCTCGCTGGCGGCACAGATGCTGGGCGACCAGTCCGTCAAGAAGAGCGAGGCGATGTATGAAAGCCTTTCCCGCGTCATCAACGACGAGACGAAACGGCTGCGTTTCCAAGTGGAGAAGGTGCTGCAGATGTCGTTGTACGACCGCGACAACATCGCTTTCAAGCTGAAGGAAATCGACGCGCACGACCTGTTGACGGGAGTGGTCAAGACATTCACTCTCAAGGTTTCGCAGAGCGGGGGCTCCATTTCGACGGATTTCAAGGCCGAAGAAGCCGGGATTTACGTGGACGAGATGCATTTCACCAACGTCATTTTCAACCTGATGGACAATGCGGTCAAGTATAAGCGGGACGATGTGGAACTGCACTTGACGCTGCGGACTTGGAACACGGGCGAGAAACTGAACATTGCGGTGGAAGACAACGGCATCGGCATACAGAAAGAAGACCTGAAGCGCATCTTCGAGAAATTCTACCGCGTACATACGGGCAACAAGCACGACGTGAAAGGATTTGGCTTGGGGTTGGCCTACGTGAAGAAAATCGTAAACCTGCAGCACGGGACGATACGTGCCGAGAGTGAGTACGGGCATGGGACGAAATTCATTATTACATTACCAATTATAAAGAAATAGGATTATGGAAGAGAAGTTGCATATATTGCTATGCGAAGACGACGAGAGCCTGGGCATGCTGCTCAGGGAGTATTTACAGGCCAAGGGCTACGATGCCGAACTGTATCCCGATGGAGATGCCGGCTACAAGGCTTTCCTGAAGAACCGCTACGACTTGTGCGTGTTGGACGTGATGATGCCCAAGAAGGACGGTTTCCAACTGGCACAGGAAATCCGGCAGGTCAATTCCGAGATACCCATCATCTTCTTGACGGCCAAGAACCTGAAGGAGGACATCTTCGACGGTTTCAAGATAGGTGCCGATGACTACATCACCAAGCCCTTTTCCATGGAAGAACTGGTGTTCCGCATGGAAGCCATCCTGCGCCGCGTGAGAGGGAAGAAGGTGAAGGAAACCAACATGTACAAGCTGGGCAAGTTCACGTTCGACACCCAACGCCAGATTCTCGCCATTGGCGACAAACAGACAAAGCTGACCACGAAGGAAAGCGAATTGCTCTCGCTGCTTTGCGCACATGCCAATGACGTGTTGCAGCGCGAATTGGCTTTGAAGACCATCTGGATTGACGACAATTATTTCAATGCCCGCAGCATGGACGTGTATATCACGAAGTTGCGCAAGCACCTGAAGGACGACCCGGAAATCGAAATCAACAATGTCCACGGGAAAGGTTACCGCCTGATTGTGCCTAACGATGAAGATTAACGGCTGGCGGCTGGGGCTATGCGGTTTCAGCCTGTCCGTAAAAGAAATCCCCGGGATGCGCATCCCGGGGATTTCTTTTACCTTGTTGTGCTTAGTCTTGGATTTTTTTGTTCATGACGATGTGGACAATGATGCCGGCAACCACAAGCAACAGCGCCGTGCCGTCCACCCAGTTGTAGTCCACCCATCCCAAGAAGTGGCTCAACACCAAAACTATCGTTCCCAATACAATCAGGAGTATTCCCAAGTTCTTCAAAAAATTGTCCATTGTATATACCTTTTTTATGTTTTCCTCAAATTGCGCTACAAATTAAAGCATAATTCTTTAAATGCCGAAACTTTTTACGGAAAAAAAGCGGCGGGAGGGTTTATTTTGGCTATTTTGGAAACTGTTTTGAAATTCCACAAAAAGTTTTCCTCGCTTGATTATTCGTTTTCGTGTGTGCTTTGGCGATTGTCCGGCCATTTGCATAAGTTTCTCATGCTCGGCATGACAAGCCCGCTTGCCTTGTCCTCGCTTAATCGAAACTTTTCGCTTCTGTTCTTCGTCGGATAGCCCCCCTGTCTTCCTTGTCACGGAAGCAAAACAGCCTTGAAGACTCATCCCAAATCATCGCACGATAAATTCAAAACAGTTTTTTAGTCTTTCGTGTTTGTGAAAACTTTCCTCAAGACTTCTTGGCTGATGTCCAGTTCCTCGATTGTAAGCCCTTTCAATGCTTCTTTCAGGGTTTTGTTGGCCACGAATCTCGACATTTCCTCCAAATCGCGTCCCCGTTTGGTCAGGTGAATCAGGTTGGTGCGCCGGTCCATCTTGTTGGAAATCCGCACCACAAGGTTCAGCCGCTCCATGTTGTCGATCAACCGTGTCATGCTGGGCTTGTCTTTAAATGTGGCGTTGCACAGTTCTTGTTGGGTGACCCCGTCTTTTTCCCACAGGTAAAGCAACACCGTCCATTGCTCCGGGGTGATGTCTATGTTATATTGCCGGAAATTGCGGTACAACTTGCGGTTGATGGCGGCGGACACTTTCCCGTTTAGAATGGCAAAAATCAGCCTGATGTCGAAATTGAACTGTTCCCCCATGTCTTGTTTATGTTTTCAAAGTTACAAAATTAGAATATTTATTATGGAAGAAGACGGAATCGCCTGATTAATTTTGTTAAAAAGCGGTTTATGGGGGCAGCACGGAAGGAAAAAACAGGGTCGGACGGGATTTGTTGGCACAAAAACTTGCAGGTTCGGTCGAAAAAGTGTAATTTTGCACCGCATTTTGCGAAAACAGTATTAATTAATTATTTAACGGATTATGAATCAATACGAAACCGTTTTCATTTTAACTCCCGTTTTGTCTGATGATCAGATGAAGGAAGCGGTCAGCAAGTTCCGTAAAATCCTCACTGACAACGGTGCGGAGATTATCAACGAAGAGAACTGGGGCCTGAAGAAGCTGGCATACGCCATTGAGAAGAAATCCACGGGATTTTATATCCTCATGGAGTTCAAGGCGAAGCCGGAAGTGATTAAAACCTTGGAAGTGAATTTCCGTCGCGATGAGAAAGTGCTTCGCTTCTTGACTGTCAAGATGGAGAAGTATGCGGCAGAATATGCTGAGAAGAGAAGAAACAATAAAGCTAAAAAGGAGGAAAAATAATTATGGCACAGCAATCTGAAATCAGATATTTGACTCCGCCCACAGTGGACGTGAAGAGAAAGAAATACTGTCGTTTCAAAAAGAGCGGCATCAAGTATATCGACTACAAGGATCCTGAGTTCTTGAAGAAGTTCTTGAACGAACAGGGAAAAATTCTGCCCCGCCGCATCACAGGCACTTCGATGAAGTACCAGCGTCGCGTGGCGCAGGCCGTGAAGCGTGCCCGCCATTTGGCTCTTCTTCCGTTTGTAACCGATTTGATGAAATAAAAATTAAGGAGGAGTAAAGCGTATGGAGATTATATTGAAGGAAGATGTAATGGGCTTGGGCTACAAGAACGACATCGTGACGGTGAAGGACGGTTATGGCCGTAACTACCTTATTCCTACCGGAAAGGCTGTGCTCGCTTCCGTTTCGGCCAAGAAAATGCTGGCAGAAGAGTTGAAGCAGCGTGCACACAAGTTGGAGAAAATCAAGAACGAAGCTTTGGCTTTGGCCGAGAAGTTGGGTGCCGTGTCTTTGACAATCCCCACGAAAGTGAGTGCCACTGGCGTGATTTATGGTTCTGTGAACAGTTTGCAGATTGCTGACGAGTTGAAGAAGCTGGGCTATGACATCGACCGCAAGGTTATTGACGTGAAGGATGTGAAGGAAGTCGGTTCTTACAAGGCCGTGGTCAAGCTGCACAAGGAAGTTTCCGTGGAAGTGCCTTTTGAGGTCGTGGCGGAAGAAGCTTGATATTCTTTGTGACTTTTTTTTAAGTCTGTTTTATATAAGAGAGGTGTCCTGCGGGATGCCTCTTTTTTTTGGAATGTGGGGTGGAAAAATTTGTAGATGTGGATTAAGTGATTAAGTGGGAACTGTTCCCCTAATCTTGTGGATTTAACAACTGACGAATATTCGTTTGTAATCAAATGCCCTGCTTCCCGTCACTTGCCGTGCGGAGAAAAAACTCCTCCGCCTTGCAGGGGAGGTGGCTCGAAGAGCCGGAGGGTTCCCATCCTGTCATTCCGCAAGGGAAACAAAACGGCCATTATGGCCGCCGCAAGGGAAACAAAACGGCCATTATGGCCGCCGCAAGGAAAACAAAACTGCCATTATGCCCCCGTGGTGTGAGACCCCCTCAGCTCCTTCGGGGCTCGTCCCCCTGCGAGGCGGGACAGTTCATTCCTGCCGGCTTCGACTGCCGACATTCAGAAGTTTGTAAAAGCAGGAACTCTGTATCACTCAATTCCCTCAATTCGTTTTTCCAGATGGCGTTAAATCTCCTAAAATGCAGGCTGTTCCGTTAATTGCCAATCGGATAATTAAAAAAAAGAGCCATACTCACGTATGGCTCAGTACCTTTAGTTCGTTTCCGATTGATTATTCAGCAACCGGGGCAGCTGCGCTATCAGCTACTGCGCTATCAGCAACAGCACTGTCAGCAACAACAGAGTCAACTTCAACAACTTCTTCTACAGCTACGCTGTCAACTGCTGTTTCAGCCTGAGAAGCCTTGTTGCCATTGCAAGAAGCGAACGAAATAGCTGCGAAAGCTACGAACATAAATGCTAACTTTTTCATTTTCTTTGCTTTTTAAATCTGTAAAACAATCAATTGCTTATTAAAACACTGCAAAGGTATATACTTTTTTAATACGTTGTACACTTTACCCTTATTTTTTTGCGGATATTTTTCTTTGCTTTGTTTAAGCGTCAAAAAATCAAATGGTTATGTACTGTTAATTTTTTGATTCTTCTTTCGCTTCCATTTCACGGATTTGTGTAACTTTGTAGTTGCAATGGAGGATAGCATGGAAAAAGAATTGGTGGACACGAGCGTAAACTCTGTGTTGGAAGGGAAAAAGGCAGCTTATTTTACGTTGGGCTGCAAGTTGAACTTTGCTGAAACTTCCGCCATTGGCCGCTTGTTGGAGCAGGCTGGGGTAAGTACGGCGAGGGAAGGGGAATGTGCGGATATTTGTGTGGTGAACACATGTTCGGTCACGGAAGTGGCAGACCATAAGTGCCGCCAGGCCATTCACAAGATGGTGAAGGCACATCCGGGAGCTTTTGTGGTGGTGACGGGCTGTTATGCGCAACTTAAACCGGAAACGGTGGCGGGCATCGAAGGGGTTGACTTGGTGCTGGGGGCAGAACAGAAAGGCGATATCCTCCGTTATTTGGTGGAGCGTCTGCCTTTGTCTTCCTGTGAACGGCATACAGGTGCGCTTCATGAATATCACATCGTGCCGATGAAGGAGGTGCGCACGTTCATGCCGTCATGCTCTTGCGGTGAGCGAACGCGCTATTTTCTTAAGGTGCAGGATGGTTGCGATTATTTTTGCACTTATTGCACAATCCCCTACGCGCGGGGACGGAGTCGTAACGGCAGCATCGCCTCGTTGGTGGCGCAGGCGAGGCAGGCTGCGGCTGAAGGCGGGCGCGAGATTGTGCTGACCGGCGTGAACACCGGGGATTTCGGGAAAACCACGGGCGAACGTTTCCTGGATTTGTTAGAAGCCTTGGACAAGGTGGAGGGCATTGTCCGTTACCGCATATCTTCGATTGAACCGAATCTGCTGACCGACGAGATATTGGAGTTTTGTGCGTCCTCGCGGGCTTTCATGCCTCATTTCCACATTCCTTTGCAGAGCGGAAGCGATGAGGTGCTCCGGTTGATGCACCGTCGTTACACGACCGGATTCTTTGCCGACAAGGTGGCGCTGGTGAGGGAACTGATGCCCGATGCTTTTATCGGGGTGGACGTGATGGTTGGGATGCGCGGGGAGACGCCAGAGCGTTTTGATGAGGCGTACGCTTTCATTCGTTCGCTGGATGTCTGCCAGTTGCATGTGTTCAGTTATTCCGAGCGGCCCGGCACGGCGGCGTTGAGGATAGGGCCGGCAGTGCCTCCCGAGGAGAAACACCGCCGCAGCCAGCTTTTGTTGGCACTTTCGGCACGGAAATGGGAGAGTTTTTATCGCCGCCACATCGGGCTGGAAACCGAGGTGTTGCTGGAAAAGGCGAGATCCGAAGGGGTGATGCATGGGTTCACGCCGAACTACATCAGGGTGGAGATGGCGGCCGGGGGATTGCAGGACAACCATTTGGTGAAAGTAAGGTTAGGAGACTTTAATGCGGACGGTACAGCCTTATATGCCGTGCCGGCCGAGGAGGTGTAGTGATATGGAAAAAGTGGCAGTAGTCATATTGAATTGGAACGGGAAGGAGATGATGCGGCGTTTCCTGCCCGGAGTATTGGAATCTACGTGCGGCACGGTGTGGGTGGCAGATAACGCCTCGTCGGACGGGTCTATGGAATGGCTTGAAACCACGTATCCTGCAGTGAAAAGGATTCAATTGGATCAGAATTATGGATTTGCTGGAGGCTACAACAAGGCTCTGGCTCAAATTGATGCCGAATATTTCGTGTTGCTGAATTCGGATGTGGAAGTCAAGTCGGATTGGCTTTCTCCTTTGTTGCAGTATATGGATATTCATCCCGAAGTGGCGGCTTGCCAGCCCAAGTTGAAAAGTTTGGCTGACCCCGGAAAGTTTGAGTATGCTGGTGCGGCGGGCGGTTATCTTGACGCACTGGGCTATCCTTATTGCCGCGGGCGTATTTTTAGTGTCGTGGAATGCGATGAGGGGCAGTACGACGAGGTGGCATCTGTCTTTTGGGCCACGGGGGCGGCTTTGATGGTTCGAAGCCGGGTGTGGCGCGAGGTCGGCGGGTTGGACGCGCGTTTCTTTGCCCACATGGAAGAAATTGATTTCTGTTGGCGTTTGCGTAGCCGGGGATATGGGGTCGTTTGTGTGCCTTCTTCTGTGGTTTATCATTTGGGAGGAGGGACATTGCCTAAGGAAAATCCGCAGAAAACTTATCTGAATTTCCGGAACAACCTCTACATGCTCTACAAAAACTTGCCCCAAGAGCGGTTGAGGCCGGTGATGCGTTGCCGTTTTTGGTTGGACATGCTGGCCGCATTGCAATTCTTGCTGACAGGAAAAGGCGGGTCATGCCTGGCCGTGTGGAAGGCCCATTCCACTTTCCGGAGACAGAAACCGTTGTTTGCTGCTTCGCGGAGGGATAACTTGTCGCATGCGATGGTGAACCCGATTCCTGAACAGTCGAGTTTTAGTATCTTGTGGGCGTACTATGTGCGGGGAATTAAAACTTATTCCCGTTTGTCGCTCATTTCTTCCGGCAAGGGATAAGAAGGCCGAAGGGGAGTAATTTGTTGAAAAAGAAAGCGTGTGTACCTAGGAGCTTTTTCGGGAAAACTCCCTGTAAAGAGTGGGATGGCGAGAGTGTGGTGATGGGATAAAATGACACGTTGGAACAAATGCCTCGCGCGCGTACATATTATTAATAATGTGGGGCACGACATGGCAAAGGCGCACCCTGCACGGTGCGCCTTTGCCATGTCGTGTGATATTCCCTTTTTATTTTTGCTTGAGCAATGCCACATGGAATATCCGTGCAGTCTGGCAACCTTTTTGCGGCTGGAAGCGGATTTCCACGGTGCTTTTCCCTTCGAGCAACGTGGCGGGAATGGCATATTCTTTCTCTACGAATGTCCGCGTTTTCGGATTTTGGGTGAAATCTTCCGTGCCGATTTTTTGTCCGTCGGCCAAAATGTCGAATTTCCGTGTGCCGTTTTCTTCGCCCCAATAGCGGACACGGAGTGTGAGCATCTTTTCGCTTCCGGTGGCCAGCTTATAGCTGAAGAAACCGCCGTCGGCCGCGTCGCGCCAGCTTTCGTCTTGATGGTAGCCCTGTGATGTGGAGGCAGACAGCATCTGGTGGTCGGTTTCCGGCTGTTGTTCGCCCGGTTTCACGCGATCCACAGTGCGGCGGTCTGTTTCCAGTTTTTCTTGTTCCTGTCGGGCCATTTCCGCTTGTTCGTGTTGGTATTCGGATGCGGTCAGGCGATGGAAATACAGTGTGTAGCGGCTGTCATGGATGCCTGAAAACGGCTCCAGCACGAGCCCGTCGTATTTCTCGGGCAAGAACAAGCCGGTGCATGTAAAGTGGAGCGGTTTTCCAGCCACCGGCTGCATGTTTTCCAGTTTGGCCAAGACTTCTTCGGTTGTGCCAATCATGGCCGGGGCATCGCTGAGTGGCAGCAATCTCCCGCTGGCGATGTGTCCCCAACGGCTGTCGCCGGCCACCAGCCCCCGCAAATCCTCTGTGCCGGCCCGGGCGGCCAGCACGACGGGGCCGTAGAGCACGGAAGCGTAGTCGTCCACGTTCGGGATATTTTCGATGGAAACGTGCATGGGCACTTGCATTTCGACCACGTCGCCATCCTTCCATTTGCGTTCAATGGCGAAATAGGATGATGGTTGCGCATTGACCGGATAGTCCTTTCCGTTGATTTTCACAGAGAGTTCCCCTTTGGCCACCCACGACGGATAACGCAGGTGCAGGGCGAACTTCGACGGCTTCTTGAGCGAGAACGTCAGCCGGGTGCTTTCCTCGTTGGGGAACTCGGTTTCCTGCTTCACGGTCATCTTCCGTTCTTCCCAGTCCAATTCGGACGCGATAAAGAGGTTGACGTACAAGTCCTTGTCCGTGTGGCTATAGATGAATTTGCCGTATTTCACATGGTTTTCCATGCCCGTGCCCACGCAGCACCACATGCCTTGGTTGGGGGCGGAATACACGCGGTAGTGTTGTGGACGTGCGGGAGTGAAATATACGAATCCGCCGTGTTCCGGGTGTTGGGTGGAGAGGATGTGGTTGAACAAGGCGCGTTCGTAGTAGTCGGCGTATTGGGCTTCGGGGGCCATGCGGAAGAGCCCCTCTGTCAGTTTCAGCATGTTGTAGGTGTTGCACGATTCCGGGCCTTCGCGGTCTTCGGCATATTCGATGCAGTGGTCGGCCGAGGGGAAATGTTCCCGGCGGCTGTTTCCGCCAAAAGAGAGCGAGCGGTTGCGCGTCACAGTTTCCCAAAAGAAGTCGGCGGCGGCGAGATAGGTGGAATCGTCGGTCACTTCGGCCACGCGCTGGAAGCCCACGAACTTGGGCACTTGCGTGTTGGCATGCATGTTGTCGAGGTTGTCCACTCGTTTGGATGCGCTGTCGAACACCCTGTGGTGGGTGAACCGCCGTGCGGCATCCAGGTATTTCTTGTCGCCCGTCATTTCATAAGCGTCCACATACACTTCGTTCATGCCGCCATATTCTGTGTCGAGCATAGCTTCCATTTGGTTGTCATCCAGCGGAGTGGTGATGTCTATCCCCCAGTCGCAGAACTTGAGGAACATTTGGCGGGCTGTTTCATTGCCGGTATAAAGATAAGCGTCGCGCAATCCTGCATACATCTTGTGCAGGTTATACCACGGTGACCAGCGTTTGCCCGCAGCCCGTCCGTTTCCGGACTTTATTTCGTTCCAAATTTCCATTCCATTAGGCACTCCGCCCAGGTATCCGTTGCCGTTCTTGTCTTGGCAGATTTTCAGTTCGTTCACGATGTAGTCGGCGCGTTCCTTGCATACCGTGTTCCCTGTGGAAGCGTAGGCCATGGCGAGTGCGCTGAGGTAATGTCCGGCCACATGCCCGTCCAGCCCGGCCCAATTGGGGAAAAGTTCCGCTTTCAGTGGCAGTCCCGCTTCCTTGAAGAACGGTGCCAACAGGCGGTCTGTGTCATACTGCAGCAAGACCTGGATATCCAGGTCGCAGGCGTGTTTGAAAGGCCCGTCGAGCAGGCGCACTTCCTCCAAGGGAAATTCTTTCACTGCGTTTTCTCCGTGGGCAGGAATAACGGAAATGCTTCCCCCCAAGAGGAGCAGGCTGAACAAATAAAATTTTTGCTTCATGAAAAATGCGTTTTTTTAATATATTAGCACAGCAAAGTTATGCTTTTTCTTCTTCATGCAGGCAGTATTTGATAAGAAATTAACATCTTTTGTTTTTAGCATGTCGCCCTGTTTGGCATATTTGTCCTCATTTGTGGGGATTTTATCGGAGTATTTTGCTTATTTTAAAATATTTCTTGGCGGGCAAGGTATTAATTTGTATATTTGCATGTGAATTTAACGAATAATAAGTTTTGAAACGGACGCTGTGGCTCTTAATCGGTTGTGTGCTGTTCTTTTCTTCTTGCCGTTGGGATGTCGGTGCATGGTGGTCGGACGATGCGGAGAAGGAGGAAAGTCGGATATTCCGTTATGACCGTTTGATGGATGAGTTCGTTTCCTTGAATAGTTTTTCTGCCCTCCAGCGGATGAATACGGAGTTTCCTACACCCACCCGTTTGTTGATAGAAGATGTGTTGGGCATCGGGCTGGTGGAGGATGCCCATATCGAACAACATTTGCGTGATTATTTCTTGGATTCCACCATGCAGGTGCTTCTACAGGACGTGCATCTTGAATATTCCGACTTGACGGCGGAGGAAAAGGAACTTTCCTCGGTGTTCAGCCAAGTGAAGAAGACCGACCCGGATTTCAAGATTCCTTTTATTTATGCGCAGATTTCGGGTTTGAATCAAAGTATTGTGGTCGGCGATAGCATTCTGGGCATCAGCTTGGACAAGTATTTGGGACGCGATTATCCTTTATATAAGAAATATTACCACGGCTATCAGCGGCAGATGATGGATCGTTCCCGTTTGGTGCCGGATGCGGCGTTTTATTATTTGTCCCATACCTATCCGTTGGAAGAGGGCAAGGGGCATACCCTGTTGGATTTCATCGTGGACTACGGGAAAATGCATTGGGTCATTGCCCAATGCCGGCACGTGTCGTTGGAAGAGGAGGCCGGATTCACGAAAGAGCGGGCAGACTGGTGTCACAAGCACGAGGCGCGGTTGTGGCGGTGGTTGCAAGACCGGCATGCCTTGGCCGGGAATGACAGTGCGGTTGTGGCGGCTTTTATGTTGCCTTGCACGGAACAGGCCGTGAAGGAGAAGAAAAGTGCCAACCAAATCGGCCTGTGGTTTGGTTTGCAGATTGTGGACTGTTACATGAAGTCTCATCCGGAACTGTCTGTGGGCGAATTGCTTCGTCGGCAGGACTACGGGACGATACTCCGTGAGTCGGGATATAATCCGGTGAAATGATGGACGCGATGGAACCGGCTTTGTATTTGATTCCTGTTACGTTGGGCGAGACGGAAGTGTCCCGCGTGTTGCCATCCTATAATGCGGAGGTCATTGTGCAAATCAAGCATTTTATTGTGGAAGAGGTGCGTTCGGCACGTCGTTTCCTGAAAAAAGTGGATCGTAACATCCAGATTGACGATTTGGCTTTTTACCCCATGGGGAAACATGCTTCTCCGGAACTGTTCGCTTCCTATCTCCGTCCCTTGGAGCAGGGCGAGTCCGTGGGCGTGATTTCCGAGGCTGGTTGTCCGGCTGTGGCCGATCCAGGGGCCGATGTAGTGGCCATAGCCCAGCGCAAGGGGTTGCGCGTGGTGCCGTTGGTCGGGCCGTCGTCCATCTTGCTGGCTGTGATGGCCTCCGGATTCAACGGACAGAGCTTCGCCTTCAACGGATATTTGCCCATAGAGCCGGGCGAGCGTACAAAGCGGCTTAAGTTGTTGGAGCAACGCGTTTATGCGGAGCGTCAGACCCAACTTTTCATCGAGACTCCCTATCGCAACGCCAAACTTTTTGCTGAGATTCTCCGCACCTGCCGCCCGCAGACCCGCTTGTGCGTGGCTGCCGGCCTGACCTGTGCCGAGGAATTCATTAGGACTCGCACTGTTCAGGAGTGGAAAAAACATCCTTTGCCTGACCTTTCCAAGATTCCGGCGATTTGGGTGATTGGGAATTAGGCTTATTAGGCCGGTTAGTCTGGTAAGTCTGGTAAGTATAATTATATATACTTAGCGCGGAATAAACTTGTGCGTTTTTAAATGACAATTTATCGGATAGTATGTGCTGCATCCTTGCTGCACATACTCGCGCTATTGCGTATGTCAGTGACTTGTATTGCGATTGTGCGGCAGGAATGCCGCACCTCCTATAAAATTGCTATAGAATAAAAGAATTCCCCCCAGGTTTATCGGATGATCCTATAAATTCCTATCGAATGCACAAATTCATACCGTGCGCAGTATAAATATATGTTTTTCGAATATGTTTTCATCCGGATTTCGGCGCGAAAGGAAATGCGCTCCCCTGCGCACCTCCTTCCATTGACAGAATGGCACTTTCGGGTGCGCGTTGACAATTTGCTCATTTTCGCATTCTGGGATTCGCGTATTCGGCCACCGGGCCGGGACAGCGCGAAAAAAACGCAGCCACACGCGCCATGCGGAAATCAAAATGTCGCGGAATCCCCTCCAAACCCGCCCTTTTGACGGAGCACGGGACACTCCCGGCGCAGAAGCCCGACTGGCGGGAAAGTTCGTCGGGGGATTCCGCGACAAAATGACGCGGGAAACGTGTTCGGGAAGAAGTTCCAACGGGAAGGAAAAACGCCCCCGAAGCCGCCGCGAAAAAGTTTCTGTACCGGGATTTTTTCGTCCGAGCCCCGAAATAAAAATTCCAAGCCCCGGAATTCTTTTTTCGGGGCTTGGAATTTCGCGTTCCGGTCCTGAATTTTCTCGTCAGACCGCTCCAAAAAGTGAATGGCACGGACAAAACCTTGCACAGGAACCCCGTTTTGTGCAAAAAAATCGCGCAAAAATCTGCTATTTGGGCCGGATTGCGCAAAAGTCGCGTTACGAAAATCAGCCAAAATGGCACAATTTGTCTGTTTTCACAAGCATTTTATGACATCCTGATTTTTCAAAAAACACGTCTTCTTGGTGGATGAGCGTGATGGCTATGTCTTGTTTCCCGTTTCGTGCGGCTTGTACCATTTAATTGATGGTGCGGTCTCCCTTTTCGCGGTAATTGCCTTTTTGCTTCAGGAATGTGTCTGCCAAGGCATTGCTTTTTTGTTTTAGGGTTGTGGGCCTACTATGACAAAAGTATATGTTTTGCGGAATTTCCCGGATTTATTTGCGCGGAAATGCGAGGCTTCTTAATTTTGCAGGAAAATGGTATCTGAAAAAATGGGAAAGATTACGACCGTGGTTTTTGATTTGGACGGCACGTTGCTCAACTCGTTGGAGGACCTGGCCGACAGTACGAACTATGCTTTGCGGCAATTCGGCTATCCGGAGCGCACGTTGGAGGAAGTGCGCCGCTTCGTGGGCAACGGAGTGGGCAAGCTGATTGAACGTGCCGTGCCTGACGGGACGGACAACAGCCGTTTCGAGGAGGTGCTCGGCTGCTTCAAGCGTCACTATGTGGGACATTGCATGGTGAAGACCGCCCCTTATCCGGGCATCATGCCGCTGTTGGAGACGTTGAAACGCAAAGGCTATAAGACTGCCATCGTGTCCAACAAGTTGCAGGGCGGGGTGGACGAGCTTTATCAACATTATTTCGCCGACACCGTGCAGGTGGCCGTGGGCGAACGTTCCGGTGTGCGCCGCAAGCCTGCCCCCGACATGGTGGAACTAGCTTTGGATGCCTTGGGCGCGAAGAAAGAAGAGGCCGTCTATGTGGGCGATTCCGATGTCGATGTGGCCACAGCCGCCGCTGCCGGCCTGCCTTGCCTCTCCGTGCTGTGGGGATTCCGCGACCGCGCCTTCCTCGAAGCCCACGGGGCGACATGTTTTGTCGAAAACCCGTCGGACATCTTGAAGCGGTTGAAAGACCTGTAAATCGTTCCGGGGGATATGATACAAAAACGAGGGTATAGCAAAATAAACTCCTCCGCCTTGTAGGGGAGGTGGCGCGAAGCGACGGAGGGGTCTCACGTCCACAAAGATATACTTTATGAGTGTGCCCGTGGGTGTGAAACCCCTCAGGCCCGTTGGGCCAGCTCCCCTACAAGGCGGAGCAGTTGCTTCTCGCAGGTTTTGGTACACCCTCGTTTTTGTTGTCTTTTTGTTTTATTGCAGATGCTCGATGAAGAAGTCGGTGATGCTCGTGAAGAGGTGGTTGCGCGTGTTGCCGCCTGTGATGTTGTGGTTGCGGTTGTTGTAGGGTAGCATCATGAACGGCTTGCCGGCTTGCACGAGGGCTTCGGCATACTCCATCGAGTTGCGGAAATGCACGTTGTCGTCGGCTGTGCCGTGGCAGATGAGCAACGCGCCGTGCAGTTGCCCGGCAAGGCTGATGGGGCAACGGTCGTATCCGTTGGCATTCTCTTTCGGTGTGCGCATGAAACGTTCCGTATAGACCGTGTCGTAGTAACGCCAGCTCGTGGGCGGGGCCACGGCCACGCCTGCGGCAAACACGGGGCGGCCTTCGCTCATGCTCATCAGCGTGTTGAAGCCGCCGTAGCTCCATCCCCAGATGCCGATGCGGCTACTGTCCACGTAGGGCAACGTGCCGAGATACTGTGCCGTCTCCACCTGGTCGCGGGCTTCGAGGTAGCCCAGGTTCAGGTAGGTGCATTTTTCGAACTCCGCGCCCCGGCCTCCGGTGCCGCGCCCGTCCACGCACACGCAGATGAAGCCTTTCGAAGCCAGATAGTGTTCATATAGGGTGCCGCCCATGTTGCCTGCGTTCCAAGAGTCGATGACCTGTTGCGAGCCGGGTCCGCTGTACTGGAACATGATGACGGGATATTTCTTGGCGGGATCGAAATCGGCGGGTTTCACCATGTAGCCGTTGAGTGAGATGCCCTCTCCCGTGGTGAAGCTGAAGAACTCCTGCTTCCCGAGGTTGAGGCCGCCCAGCTTTTCGGCGAGCGCACGGTTGTCCTCCAGTGTTTCCAGCGTCTTGCCGTTGCGGTTGCACAGGGTGGTGACGTAGGGTGTGTGGATGTTGGAATACACGTTGATGTAATATTTCAAGGTCTTGCTGAACACGGCACTGTTGTCGCCTTCCTGTGTGGAAAGTTTCGTGACTTCTCCCTTGCTGTTGCTGCGATAGACGGCGGTGTGCGCCGGGTCATCCGCATGGTTGGCCGAGAAGTAGTAGTTTCCGCTTTCCGGGTCGTAGCCATAAAAGTCCCGGACGATGAGTTTTTCCGGCGTGACTTTTCCCACCAGGCTTCCGTTGAAGTCGTAGAGATAGATGTGGTTGTATCCGTCGCGCTCGCTGGTCAGCACGAAACGGTTGGGGTAGAAGGCCAGGTTGCGGAACACGTTTTCGTTGACGTATTTGTCCACCTCGTCGCGCAGGATCTTCTTGCATTCCGTGGAGCGCGGGTTGGCCATATAGATTTCCAGGCAGTCCTGGTGGCGGTTCAGGGTGAAGACGGCCAGTTTCGCCGGGTCGCTGGTGAAGCGGATGCGCGGGATGTAGGCATCTTCCGCAAGCGGCAGTTGCATCGTGCGGACGACCCGTGCCTTGATGTCGAACGTCTGTACGCTCATCGTGGAGTTGGCCGTGCCGGCCACCGGGTATTTGTACTCGTACAGTCCCGGGTATTCGGCATACGCTTCCTTTTCCGGGTGGCTGCCTTTGTACCAAGGGAAGGAGAAAGTGGCCACTTTCGTCTCGTCATAGCGTATCCACGCCATCATGGTGTTGTCGGCGTTGAAGTCAAACGAGCGCATGGTGGAAAACTCCTCTTCGTTCACCCAGTCGGGGATGCCGTTGATGACGGCGTTGCGCTTGCCGTCCTTGGTGACCTGGCTTTCGCTGTTGCCGAAGAGCAGCTTGACCAAGAACAGGTTGTTGTCGCGGACGAAGCCCACCAGGTTGCCGTCCGGCGAGAATTTGGGCGATTGCTGCGGGCCGCCGTCCGAGAGGCGTTCCAACGTGCCGTTATTGATGTCGTAGATGTAATATACGGCGGTGAAGGAATGGCGGTAGATGGGACGGGTCTCCGTCTGTATCAGCATTTTCTTCTCGTCGGGAGACATGATGTAGCCGTCTATCGTTTCCAGTTTGACATTGCGGGCCGTGGCCACGTCGAAAATCACGTCCTTGCGGCTGCCGTCCTTGAAGGAATACGTGACGATTTGTTTGCGGTCCGGGCTGAGCCGCGAGAAGGTTTCCCCGTCGTTCATCGGGTGGATGCCGCTGATGCGCTTGGCGGAATAGGCGCCTCCGCACAGGTCTTCGAGGGTCAGCTTTCCGGCTGCATCTGTTCGGCCTGGCGCGATGGCCAGCAGGCATCCCAAAAGGATTGTTGCAATCTTGTTCATCTTACTATATATAAAATAGGTGTTTCTATCATCTGCAAAATTAGGAAAAAAGACGGAATATCCTTCAAGAAATCGGGCTAATTAGTCCGATAAGTCTAAGAAACTGTTTTGAATTTCTACAAAAAGTTTGTTCCTGCTTGATGTACTCGTTTTCGTGTGTGCTTTGGGCGATTTTCCGGCCAGTTTCACTTCTGTTCTTCGTCAGATAGCTCGCTATCTTTCTCATCACGGAAGCAAAACTGACTCGAAAACTCATCCCAAATCATCGCACGATAAATTCAAAACAGTTTCTAATTAGCCCGATGGGTTTGACTGGTTCCGCCTTACCAGTTGAACCGGACGCTGCTGCCCACCCGGAACCAGAAGCCCGGCTGGGGGATGTTGCCCAGGTCGTAATAGGTGTGGTCGGTCAGGTTGTTGCCTTCGGCATACAATTGGTAGCGCGGGGTGCGCCATTGCACACGAAGGTCGAGCAGGGCGTAGGGGTGGTAGGGTGTGAGGACGCCCGCCGGGTCGCCGGTTCCGGCATAGCGGATGTAGCTGCCCATGCGGTCTTGCCAGCGGAAGGCCCAGGTGGCCGACAGGTTGCGCCAGATGCGGTGGGTCAGGCCGGCCACGAACTTGTGGCGCAGGTATTCCAGCGCGTAGTTGGACTTATAGACGGCCACGTCGTCGTGCCGCCGTTGATGGATGTAGGTGTATCCCGCGCTGAGACGTTCCACGAAGCAGCGTTCGCCCCATGCCTCGCGCGGAAGCCATGCCGCATTGGCTTCCACGCCATAGTTGTCCAGCTTGAAGTTGGCGGAGTGATATACATCGTCCGCAGTGTACATCACCCAGTCGATCATGTTCTTTCCCTTGTGGTAGAACACCTCAGCCGAGGCCTTTACGCCCGTGCGGCGGAACTGTGCGCCGAGGCTGAATGCCTGCGTCTCTTCGGGGTGCAGCCCCACGTTGCCTTCCAGCGTGGGACTTTTGTAATACAGGTCGGTGAAGGTGGGCATGCGCAGGGCCATGTTCCACGAGGCCGAGATTTTCCAGTCGTGCGCCGGGCGGTAGGAGATGTCCACGCCGGGATAGAAGTGGAAACGGTCGTCGTAGCCGCTGTTCCGGTTGGCCATGACCCCCGCGGAAAAGGTCGCCTTCGGGAGCAGCACGTTGTGTTCCAGGTAGTAGCTCAAGTCCGTCCGGTTGTCTTTGTTCGTATATTGCCTTCCGCCGTGCCAGGGCACTTCCACATATTGCCTCTCGTCCATCGGCCGCCCCAGCGAGGTGCTGAAGATGCCTTCGTTGCGCATCTCCATGCCGAAGGCCGTCTTGCCGAAGGGCGTGGTGAAGCAGGCGTTCAGGTTGAGTCCATACACGTCCGTGCGGTGGAAGTTTTCCCCGGCGGACGAATGGCGGATGAGCTGGTAGTGGTCCAGCGAGCGGTGCCAGTAGAGGGTGGGCAGCAGGTGGAGCCATCCCAGCCGCGTGTCCGCCTGTACGGAGACGATGTAGCGGTTCGTTTCTTCGTATTGGTTGTCGTACCGGGCGGAGTAGAACGTGTTGGCCCCGTATTTTTGCTGGCTGAATCCTGCCTGCCAGCGGATGTCGGCTGTCGGGGTGGAGAGGCCGCCTTGGTAGTAGGTGCGCCAGGTGTCGAAGTCGCTGTTCAGCGTGGCACCGTCGGTGCGCAAGTAGCTTCCCGAAATTTGGTTGGTCCATTTTCCTTCCGAGAGATTCAGGCGCAGGCCGCCCCCGCCGAGGCCGTATGCTCCGCCGGTGGCATGGGTTTGGAGGTGTTTCTGTTTTTCAGCCGAAGTGACGATGTTGATGGCCCCGCAGAAGGCGGAGGTACCGAAGACCCGGGCTGCGGGGCCTTCCAGGATTTCAATGCGTTCGATGTCTTCGATGGCCACGGGAAAATCTGCCGTCAGGTGGCCGGTTTGCGGGTTGCTGATGTTCACGCCGTTGAGCAGGACGGTAATCTGGTCAAAGGTGCCCCCGCGGATGGAGAGGTCTGTCTGTATGCCCATCGCGCCGCGCTGGCGCACGTCGATGCCTGCGGCATACTTCAGGAGGTCGTTCACACTTTGCACGGGTGCGCTTTCAATCATGGCGCGGTCCAGTACAGTCACCATTCTCGCCGCTTCCTTGTCGGTCAGCGGTACCCGGGTGCCGGTCACTTCGATGCCTTGCATCACCATTTCGCCGTCGGCCAGGTGGTGTTCCGTCTGTGCCGACACGGACTGCGTGTTGGCAAACGTCAGGGTGGAGACGGACAACGTGCAGATGACCACTTCGCGGTGCAGGCTGTTGAACACCGCGTAGGGCTTGTTGGCGAAATGCTTGAAGCGCATCACCGGGCGTTTCCAAGTTTGTTTTTTGTACATAGATTTGATAAATTAGTGAATAAAAAAACGCCTGCCGTTTCCGGTAGGCGTTGCAAAGGTAAGCAAAAATATCGGTTTGCCGGGCGGGGAAGGCGTTATTTCCCCAATCGGTCGTATGCTTCGTCCGTCACGGGTTCCAGCCATTCGTTGGACGTGTTTTCGCCCGGCACTTCGAAGGCGAGGTGGGCGAACCAGCTGTCGGCCGTCGCGCCGTGCCAGTGTTTCACGTTGGCCGGGATGTGGATGACATCGCCCGAATGTATCTGCACGGCTTCCTTGCCTTCCTCCTGATACCATCCGCGTCCGGCCATGCACACCGGCATCTGCCTGCCGCCTTTCGTGGCGTGGTGGATGTGCCAGTTGTTGCGGCAGCGTGGCTCGAATGTGACGTTGGAGAAGGGTGTCTGTTCCTTCGAAACGCGGGCCAGATAGCTGTTGCCGATGAAGTACTGGGCGTATGCCGTGCTCGGTTCGCCGATGGGGAAGATTATCTCATGCTGGAAGGCGGCTTTGCCGTCGTTACCTTCCGTGTCATCAGCCCACACGTCCTTGGCCAGCCTGAAAGCCCCCCATGCGTTGGGCCATCCGGCATAGAAGGCGATTTATTTGACGGAAGGAAAATGGGACATGATGTGGTGGGGCATCCAGAAGCAGAGTGCCAGTCCGGCGAGGGCGGCGACGAGCAGGGCGAGGGTCGTCGGGTCTTTCCATGACACGATGAGGGAGGCCCGGCGCATGCGGAGATAAGTCAGGACGTAGCCGGATAACAGGAGGAAGGAGGGTATGGCATAAGTCCATCCGAAGAGCCAGCGTGGCGAGGCGAAATGCCTGTAGAAATCTTCGCCAAGGACCAAGAGCACATAGCCGAGGTAAATCCCGTAGTAGCCCAGCCCAAGGAGCAGCACGACGCTCAAGGTCTTTTGGAAGGGCTTCTTGTGCCAATAGGTTGCGCCGAGGATGAACAGGGCTTGCAGAGCATAGGCTTCCAAGATGCAGATGGGAAGATGGATGTCCCCGGCATTTCCTGATGTCCAAGGCATGGGGAAGGAAACCGAGATGTCCGGGTATAGCAGATGGATGAAACCGATGCGCGTGAAGTCGGCGAGCACGGCGGCGAGGGCAAACAGCGGGAAGGGCGCAAGGGAAATGCGAAGCCAGCGCGCGGCAAACTTTTCGGCGTCGGAGGCCGGGAACGTCAGGTCGCCGATGTGGTCGCGGCGGTGTTTGGAGGTGTGGAAGAAGGTGCTTCCGATGAAAGCCAGGTAGAACAACAGGCACAGGAAAGCCGAGAACCCGATCAGGCTCCAGCTCTCGTCGATGCCCCTTGCGGCTTTTTCCATGAGGAGCTCCGTGTAGAGGCGGGTGCCTTTGGCCACGGGTTGTGTCTTCGTGAAGTCAATCCAGATGAACAGCAGCGTCAGGATGCCGTAGGGGATGATGAAGTCGTAGAAAAACTGTCCGCGGTTCTCGGTCCAGTCTTTGCGCAGGTAGTGTATGAAGCGCACGGGGTTGAAAGTGTTTTTGTTCATGATGTGTTTACTTTAGGGTTGTGGAATGTAGGACTTATTGTGCCGTAAGTCGGGCGGCAGTGTCACAGGGAATCCAACAGCAGAGGATCAGTCCGGCAACGGCAACGGCGAGCAAGGCGAGGCTCGTGCGGTCTTTCCATGATACGATGAGCGAGACCCTCCGTATGCGGAGGTAGGACATAACGTAGCCGAACACGAGCAGGAATACGTTCAAGCCGATGCCCAAATGCCCGTAGAATGCTTGCCAGTCGAAGTTTTTCAGATTGGCTTCTTTGACAATGGCAAACATGTTCCAAATGAACAGACCGTAATAGAACGTGCCGAGGAGCATCAATACGCAAAAAGTGGTTTGGAAGGGATTGTTGCGCCAATAGGTCGTGCCGAGGATGAACAGGGCTTGCACGGCATAAGCTTGAAGAAGCTCATTGGGAAGATAGGAATAGTTGAACCACTCTACGGGATAGGCCAAGTCCGTGTTTGGGAAAATGTGATGGATGAGCTCGATGCGTGTGAAGTCGGCCAACATGGCGGCGAGGGCAAACAGCAGAGAAGAAATGAAAGTAGCCTGTAGCCAGCACATCGCGAATTTCTCTGAAGCGGAGACCGGAAGCGTCAGGTCGGTAATGAGATTCTGGCGGAGCTTGGATGCGCGGAAGAAACGGCTGCCGGTGTAAGCTAGGAAGAGTGCGAATACGGTGGCAGTCGTGGCAGAGATGGGGGTGTTCAGGCTTTCGTGTCCTTCTGCGGCCAATGTCAGCAGCACCTTGTAATTGTCGGTCTTCACGGCGATGCCTTGCCGTTCATCATCCAAAGATTGAGTTACATACACAGTCCGACCGTAGTCGATGAACAGGAACAGAGCCGTCAGGAGGACATAGGCTATAAGGAAATGGAATAGATGCCGGATGCCGTTTTCGGTCCAGTTCTTGCGCAGGTAGTGCATGAAGCGCACAGGGTTGAAAGTGTTTTTGTTCATGATGGTTGAAAAAAGTGATTGGGATATTGGACGTAAGGGAAATGCCGGACTATATAGTGGGGCATATAGATGCAGAGGGCAACGGCCACAAGAATGGCCGCGAGGAGGACCATGGTGGCCTTGTCTTTCCACGAGGGCGGCATCAGACTGCAATGTTTCATGCGGATGTAGGCGAGGACATTGGTAAGCAGGGTGACGGGTATGAGGATGTAGAGAATCCATGCGTTGCCCCATGTGGCCGGCGGGTCGCGGTGGAAATATTCCGGCTGGAGGCTTTCCGATGTGAGGGCGTAGGTCGCACAAAGGAAGAAGGTGAGCAGCAGGCAGGCTGTCAGCGTCTTGAGGGTCGGATTCTTGCGCCAATAGGTGCTTCCGAACATGAAAAGGCTCTGGAACCCTGTTCCCATAATCAAGGCCAGCACTTTGGTGTCGGTCTCGTAGTCATAGGGCATGACGAAAGAGAAGGCGGCTTCCGGAAAAGTCAGTCGGGTGATGCCGACCCGTGTGAGTTCGGCCAGCCCGGCGGCGCAGTAGAATGTGACTACGGAAAGCAGCAGGATGCGGAGCCCGCTGCCAAGGTACCGTTCCAGGTTCGACACGGGGAGGCACAAGTATGCGGCCAGTGCCCGTTTGTCGCGGCTTTCTTTCATGAACTGCCCTCCGGCGAAAATCATGAAGAGGCAGAAGAACACGCCGGAAAACAGACTGATTCCTATCCATGCCTCATCAATGCCTTGGGCGGCTTTTTCCATGAGGTCGGCCATGTGAGAGGTGTGCGGCTGCCCGTGACGGACTGCTTCCAAATCATTGGCTATGTGGTATCTGCTGATAAGGCCATACCAAGTGAAGACGACCGACATCAGCATGTAGAAGACGATGCCGAGGCGAAGGTACGAGGGGAAGGCTTCGCGGCTGTCTTTCCGTATGAAAGCCCAGAAGCGGGCGAGTTTGAAGTGAGTGGTGTGCATAGGGCTATGGTTGGATTTTTTCGAATCGGTTGTTGCAATATTGCCGGTAGAGCGCGACCAATTCTTCGGGCGTGATGCCGATGGAGCGGGCTTGCCGGAAGAAGTCGTAGAGTTCTTCGTTCATGAAGGTTTCGCGGCGGAAAGCGCGGATGCGCCCCGCCGCCCCTTGCTCCACGAAGTAGCCGATGCCGCGCTGCATGCGGATGACGGCGCGCGACTGCAGGAAGTCGTAGGAGCGCATGGCTGTGTTGGGGTTGACTTCCACCGTGGCGGCATAGTCGCGCACCGAGGGCAGACGGTCGCCCTCGGCGTAGCGTCCCTGCAGGATTTCGTCGCAGATGCGGTCGGCGATTTGCAGATAGATGGGTTTGCTTTCTTTGAAATTCATGCGCGTGAGGATTGGGATGGGGTACTATGTGTGAGGTCTGTCCGCACAAGCCGCCGGTAGGCAACATACCAGCACAAGGCGGTCAGGACAAGGAGAGAAAGATGCCAACCGGATAGCCAGATGATGGCAACGTCCATGGCTGAGGGATATGCTCGCATGAGGCTGCTGATGCTGTAAACGAGTATGACGGGCAGCATGAGGATGCAGAACTTTCCGAGGACGCGGAGGGGCTTTGCCTTCAGGGTGGACGTGAGCGCCAGAACGGCCTGCCCTAGCAGGGTGAGGGTGAATAGGGTCTGGAAAAACAGTTGCGTGTGCGGGTCGGTCAGGAAGTCGGGGTCGCGGTAGAGAGGGTAGGCCAGGCCGGTGTCGGGGAAAACCGCACGGCAGATGAGGATGCGGGTGAGGTCGGCCGCCCAATAGATGAGTGGGAATGCGACGAGGGAGAAAGGCACGACATAGAGCCACCACCGTGTGAACTTTTCCAGCATGGTCGCGGGGAACAGCAGAAAGCGGAGGGTTTGTCCGCGCGTCAGGGTCTTTGTCCGGAACGTCCTGACGGAGAGGAGCATGAACGCAAAGAATGCGACCGAAAGGATTTCTTTGTTGTATTTCCAGCCCCGGTCCATCCCCGGCAGCAATCCTTCGCGCTGGTCGAGCACTTCCTTGACGGGGAGCGTTTCGGCGTAGAGGTCGATGTGGCTGGCCGTGAGTGCGATGGCCGTGATGATGTATGCGCCAATCAGGAACATCAGATAAGTGTTCCGGTTTTCTTCCCAGTCCGAGCGGAGCAGGGCGGCGAAACGTCGGCTGTTGAAATGTGAGGTTTGCATAGTGGTCTTATTGGATGACGTAAGTTAAATCTTTTTTCCAAAAGTCCCGATAGATGAGCCACCATGCCAGGCCGGTGCAGAGGAAGGCCGCCATGTCCCCTATAGCGAGAAACATGTTTTTCGGTATGTGCGGTATTCTCCAAGCTATGGAAAAGATTATGAGGGGCAGCAATGAGAACAAACAGAGCAGGTAGCCACAGACACGTTTTGAATTGGTCTTAAATTCAGTAATCCAGATGAATAAGGATTGCGCGCCTCCCATGAGGATAAAGAAACTCACCACCTCCCATGCGCCAAAATTTCCTTCCATTCCGAGGCTGGAAAGGAACGGGAAGGCATAGTGCAGGTCGGGATAGAGTAGGTTGCAGATGACGACCCGTGTCCAGTCGGCCGCAAGGCCGATGGCCATGCTTCCGAAAATGGACAGGGGAAATGCGTGAATCCACAGTAGTGCGAGAATTTCGAGCCGTGACACCGGGAGGGTGAGTGTCCGAATGAGGCTGTTTTTGTCGGAGGCAATTGAAGCCGTGGTCGTGTAGATTGTACAGAACAGACTTGCTACGAAAATCAAGGTTATTTTGACCTCTTTCCAACTGCCGTCTATGCCCTGTGCGATTTGGGCGGAGAGGGTTTGCCATTCGGCTTGCCGCCCAGGTAGCCCAGCCTCCTGCATGACAGTGTGGGCGTGTGCGGCATCGGGCAGCATGTACCAGCACATGTAAGCTACGGCGAACAGATAGAAGAATACTATCATCTTGAAATGGAACTTCCGTCCTTCTGCCCAGCTCATGCGGAGCAGGTTGCGGAATCGTTTGGCAGAAAAAGTGGCGGTTTCCATGGCGGGCTATTTTTCGGGCGTGAAGAGACGGGTCATGATTTCCGGATGCGCCAGCGCACCGTTGAAAAGCAGTTCGAGGTTGATTTCCGAGTCTTTGCCTGCGGGGTTGGCCGCCATGATGTCGAAGCCGTGGGGTGAGGGCGCGGCGAAGTACGCCCCTGCGGCCTCTTGCTCGTTTTCTGTCTGGCCGAAATAGATTTTCTGGCAAATGTCGGCCACCGGGGCATCCATCACGGCGTGTCCGCCGTCGATGATGACGATGTGGTCGAGCAGTTGTTCCACGTCTTTTACCAAATGGGTGGAAATCACGATGCCGCGCTTCTTGTCCATTTCGCGGATGAGCAGTTTGCGGAATTGGCTCTTGCTGGGGATGTCCATGCCGTTGGTCGGTTCGTCCATGATGAGCCACGAGGTGTGAGTGGCCAAGGCGAAACAGACCAGCACTTTCTTTTTTTGTCCCATGGAAAGTTCGCCCAGTTTGAGGTCTTCCGTCATGTCGAAGGCTTCCAGGTTGCGCCGCAGGCTCTCGTGGTCGAATTTCGGGTAGAAAGGTGCGTAGAGCTGCACGTATTTCTTCAGCGAATAGGCCGGCAGGTCAAACTCTTCGGGGATGAGATAGAAGTCGGCGAGCGTGTCGGGGCGGCGCAGGCGCACATTCACGCCATGCAGGCAAGCTTGTCCGGACTGTGGGGTCAGCAGTCCGGTCATGAGGTAGAGCAAGGTGGACTTTCCTGCGCCGTTCTTGCCCAAGAGTCCGTACACGTTTCCTTCCCGTAGCTTCAGGGAGAAGTCGTCAAATACGCGGTTTTTCCGTTTGGGATAGCCGAATGAAAGGTGTTCGATGGTCATCATACGCTTTTGTTCTTTATCGGTTGTTAGTGTATTAGTTCTTTAGTACACTGCAAATATAATCTGCCTCTTTGAAACGTCCAAGTGTTTCTCTGGATTTTAACATAAAAAAACGCGGGCATTGCCTTGTTATCAGGCGATGTCCGCAATGTCTGTAGGTTTGAAAATATTATCCGTAGATATAGCAACACCCGGTTTCAAAGCCTGAAACTCCAGTGTTTTGTGCCATCCGATGTGATGTACGCACAAGGCTGGCAAATTGCGGAAATCATTTATAGTTTTGCAATGTTTTCCACTGTGAGTCCGGTGGCTTGGACTATGGTTTCTATTGGCAAGCCCATCTCTTTGAGGTTACGGGCTATTCCTTCCTTTTCTTTTTCCCTTCCTTTTGCTAGTCCTTGTTCCAGTCCTTGTTCCAACCCTTGTTCCAACCCTCGTTCCAACCCTCGTTCCAGTCCTTGTTCCAACCCTTTTTCCAATCCTTGTTCCAATCCTTGTTCCAATCCTTGTTCCCAGCCTTCCTTATATCTGCGCGATATACTATTGATAAGGGTGCGTTCCACACTGATAGCGTCCCAAAATTCATCGTATCCCTGTAGCTCTGCGGCGGTGAAGGCGGATTCCTCCACTTCGACCAGTGCCTTGTGGGTTTCCGGGTTGTCCAGCAGCTCCTGCGGTGCATGGCGGGTTTGTTCTGAGATTTCGGTGAGGAATCTGAGCCAAAGCACCTGCATCTTCTTTTCGGCGTAGGTGTGCGGGGTGAACTTTGGCAGCTCGATGAACACTAGATGTAGCCCGTCAATGACCTTGTCCGTGTGCTCGCTGTGCACCAGCCGGTAGTAGTGGTAGTAATTCTTTAGTTCCGGCTCGAAGATGTCATTAACCAGATTGAGGGAATAAACGGGGTGCAGCAGTTCGTAGTCGTATCCCTTTTTCAGTTGGCGCACGTAGGCTTTGGAAGCGTTGAAGAGGACGCGGTTTTGGAATTCCTTTGACCATACCATCTGCATCTCCACGATGAACTGTCGGTCGCGCGCGTCCTTGCAGCGCACATCCACGATGCTGTTCTTGCGCACCGGGGTATCGGGTACCATTTCGGGAGAAAGATATTCCACGTCCTGCACTTCTTCCTCCGGTTTGTCAAAAGGCAGCAGGGCGTTGAGCAAGCTGATGACCAGGTCGGGATGTTCGCCGAAGACTTTCTTGAAAGTCAGGTCGGCCTTGGGGTCCAGGTATTTCATGGCGTTTGTTCCTTTATGATATGTCCATGGTGCAAAGATAATGCAAACAGGGCGCAGGGCAAAACAAATCCTTGTGTTTTTGGGTGTGGTATCCTTTTGTTTTCATGTGGTGCAGTTATTGTATGGGCGTATTCCCCGTATTTTCCGTTACCTTCACGTGTTTTTCTTTCAAAAATAGTGATTTTATTCGTGTTGTCCAAGCTTAAAAGAAAGAATAATCGTATCTTTGCAAATCTTGGATTAGAAAGGAAATGGAACAAAAGACGATAACCATTAGCGATGCGCGCCTGCGCGAGGCGGCGGCACAGGGGATGGATGAGTTTCTGCAGGTGTTCATTGAGCGTTACAAGGAAGTCATCGGAGGCGAGCTGAACGCGGAGAACATGGGCTTGCTGAACGGGGAGCAGATTTCGTTGCTGGCCTATGCGATTTTCCGTGAGGAAGTGATGGATGGCGGGTTCATCCAGTTGATCTATAACGGTTACGGCCCGTTTATCTTTGACAATCCTTTTGCCAAGGCCATGCGCATGATGGGAGCCACGGAGCTGGCTAAACTCATCAACAAGGGGAAGAAACTGTATGTCAAGTATAAGGCTGAACTGACACGGGAGCGGACGGATGAGGAGTTCATGGGAATGTTTGAGCAATATCCGAAGTTTGATGACTTGGACGATGCTTTCGTGGAAATGGAAGAAGAGGTGACGGCCACGCTGGCGCGTTACGTGGATGAACACTTGGACGTGTTCGCGGAGATTGTGAAGGAATAGGAGGAATATGGCAGAAAAGAAGACGAAGAACAAAGCGGTGAACATCAAGAACAAACGGGCTTCGTTTGATTTCTTGTTGTTGGACAAATATACGGCCGGCATCGTGCTGACCGGTACGGAAATCAAATCCATCAGGGCGGGGAAGGCCAGCCTGGTGGATACGTTTTGCTTTATCCACAACGGAGAAATGTGGGTGAAGAACATGTATGTGGCTGAATACTCGTATGGGTCGTACAACAACCATTCCACGCGGCGCGACCGCAAGCTCCTGCTCAACAAGACGGAAATCCGGAAGTTGCAGGCGGAGATGAAAACGCCGGGGTATTCCATTGTGCCCACGTTGCTGTTTATTGATGAGAACGGGCGGGCGAAATTGGACATTTACCTGTGTCGGGGCAAGAAAGAGTACGACAAGCGGCAGACGTTGAAAGAGAAAGAAGACCGGCGCGAGATAGACCGGCAAATCAAACGCTATTAGGATGACACTACAGGAAGCTATCAAGGAACGGATTTTAGTGTTGGACGGTGCGATGGGCACCATGATACAACGCTACGGACTGTCGGAAGCCGACTTCCGGGGCGAACGGTTTAAGGATGTGCCCGGACAGATGGCTGGCAACAACGACCTGTTGTGCCTGACCCGTCCCGACGTGGTGGCCGACATCCACCGCAAGTATTTGCTCGCGGGAGCGGATATTATCGAGACCAACACGTTCAACGCACAGCGCATCTCCATGGCGGATTACCATGTGGAAGGTTGTTGTCGTGAAATCAACTTGGCTGCTGCGCGGCTGGCCCGTAAATTGGCCGACGAGTTCACGGCCATGGAGCCCGCCCGTCCGCGTTTCGTGGCTGGTTCCGTCGGGCCGACCAACAAAACTTGTTCCATGAGTCCGGACGTGGAAAATCCGGCCTATCGTGCATTGGCGTTCGATGAACTGGCCGCAGCCTACCGGGAGCAGATGGACGCTTTGTTGGAAGGCGGTGTGGACGCGTTGTTGGTGGAAACCATTTTCGACACGTTGAATGCCAAAGCCGCCATCTATGCGGCGGAAGATGCCATGCTGGCCGCAGGAAGGAAAGTGCCGTTGATGTTGTCGGTCACAGTGTCGGACAAGAGCGGGCGGACGCTTTCGGGGCAGACATTGGAGGCTTTCCTGGCTTCGGTTTCGCATGCCGATATTTTTTCACTGGGGTTGAATTGTTCGTTCGGGGCGCACGACCTGTTGCCTTTCGTGGAGGTCTTGGCCCGTCGTTCACCTTATTATATATCAGTATATCCGAATGCCGGACTGCCCAACGGCTTGGGGCAATATGACCAGACTCCCGGACAGATGGCTGAAGAGATGAAGTTTTTTGTGGACAACGGGTGGGTGAATATTATCGGCGGTTGTTGCGGAACCACGGACGAGTACATCGCCCGTTTCCAGGCTTTGGCCGCGCAGGGGCATCCGCACGTGCCTGCGGAAAGACCTGTGACATTGTGTCTAAGCGGGCTGGAACTGTTTGAACAAACGCCGGAAATCAAGTTCGTGAACGTGGGCGAGCGTTGCAACGTGGCCGGTTCGCGCAAGTTCCTGAGGCTGATAAAGGAGAAGAAATATGATGAGGCGTTGGACATCGCCCGCAAGCAAGTGGAAGACGGCGCGATGGTCATAGACGTGAACATGGACGACGGCCTTCTCGACGCACGGCAGGAGATGGTGACGTTCCTGAACTTGCTGGCTTCAGAGCCTGAGATTTCCCGTGTGCCGGTCATGATTGACTCTTCCAAATGGGACGTTATCACGGCGGGGCTGAAGTGTGTGCAAGGCAAAGGCATTGTCAATTCCATCTCCCTGAAAGAGGGAGAGGAGGTCTTTTTGGCACATGCCCGCGAGGTGAAACGCCTCGGGGCGGCGGTCATCGTGATGGCTTTTGACGAACGCGGACAAGCAGACACTTACGAGCGGAAAGTGGAAGTCTGTGCCCGTGCTTATCGCCTGTTGACGGAATGTGTGGGCTTCAATCCCCATGACATCATATTTGACCCGAACGTGCTGGCTATTGCCACCGGCATGGCGGAACACGATCGTTATGCGGTGGATTTTATCCGTGCGGCGGAGTGGATTCGCACCCATCTGCCCGGGGCGCATGTGAGCGGCGGGGTGAGCAACTTGTCGTTCTCATTCAGGGGAAACAATTATATCCGCGAGGCGATGCATGCCGTGTTCCTCTACCATGCCTGCCGTGCGGGGATGGACATGGGCATTGTCAATCCGGCCACGAGCGTGATGTATGGTGACATCCCGGAATACATTTTGGAGGTGGTGGAAGATGTGGTGCTGGCCCGTTGCCCGGATGCGGCGGAGCGTTTGATTGGGCTGGCCGGAAAATTGAAAGCTGCGGATGAGGCCGGGGCTGTGGGCGAAGTGAAGAAAGCGGATGCCTGGCGCATGGGCGGTGTGGAAGAACGCCTGCAGCATGCTTTGGTGAAAGGCATCGACACGTTCCTGCAGGAAGACTTGGACGAGGCCGCGAAGTGCTATCCTCATGCTGTCAATATCATCGAAGGGCCACTCATGCGGGGTATGAACACGGTGGGCGAGCTTTTCGGGGCGGGCAAGATGTTCCTGCCCCAAGTGGTGAAAACAGCCCGCACGATGAAGAAAGCCGTGGGCATCCTGCAGCCGCGCATCGAGGCGGAGAAGCGGGAAGGCGCGGCACGGGCCGGACGAGTACTGGTTGCCACGGTGAAGGGCGACGTGCACGACATTGGCAAGAATATCGTGTCGGTGGTCATGGCCTGCAACAACTATGAGATTATTGATTTGGGCGTGATGGTGCCTGCCGGGGAGATTGTGGCGAAAGCGTTGGAACTGCATCCCGACCTCATCGGGCTGAGCGGGCTGATTACGCCCAGCTTGGAAGAGATGGTGCACGTGGTCTCTGAATTGCGGCGGGCGGGCATTTCTGTTCCCGTGATGATTGGAGGTGCCACGACCAGCCGCCTGCACACGGCGTTGAAGATAGCCCCCGCCTATGACGGGCCTGTCATTTGGGTGAAGGATGCTTCGCAGAACGCGCTCGTGGCCGCTCGTTTCCTGAATCCCGAAACCAGCGATGACGCTTTCGAGGCTTTGAAAAAGGAACAACAGGGGATGCGCGAAAAAGAGTCGTGCAAACAGAAGCGGGATGTAGTGCCGCTGGAAGAAGCCCGCAGGAACCGTTTGAACCTTTTTGAGGGTGAGACCTTCTGCCAATGATGTCGTTTTGCGTGAACGAAAGGCGATTCTCACATTGCTTTTGCCAAATCGCTCATTGGCGAATGGCCAAAGGATGATACCTGCTGTTACGGTTGGTCGTGCGCATGTCTTTTGTAGGCCGATGGCGTAAGCCCGGTTGTCTTTTTGAAAATGCGGTTGAAGTAGGCTTGGTTATCAAACCCCAGGTGATAAGCGATTTCTTTGATGGAAAAAGTTTCAGTGAGCAGTTGGAGCTGTGCTTTTTCCATCTTTTTGCGGTTGATGTAAACCAGGGGCGTGGTGTTCATTTCCTTTTTGAAGATTCTGATGAGATGGTCTTTGGATAGGCAGGACACTTCTGCCAATTTGTCAATGTCGGGCTTTTCACTGAGGTGTGAACGGATGTATGCCAACACGTCGCGGATGCGTTTGTCTTGAATGTATTGTTTGGGATGTGCTGATTGCAGGAAGCCGGCCAGCAGTTGGTAGATGATGCCTCGTGATTCTACTCTTGCATACAGTTCGCGTTGCTTGTTCTTCAGGATGTTTTGTACGATTGTGGGACTGTTGTCATAAACCAAAGGGTCGGTCTGTGCCAGCCCCATTTTGGGGCATAAGTCCTGCAGTTTGGAGATTTGTGCGTGTCCTTCAGTCACGTAGTACATCCGTGTGAAAGGGCTGCAGACATTTTTATAGTTCCAATCTTTGTCGCAGTGTGCTACTTTTGACTGGCAAGGTGTTGCGGGCCGCAGTGTATGAAACTAAGGAAAGGATCGTTTTCAGACAGATGGAGGACGGTGTGGTCTTGCAACTGGGTGAGGTGTCACAGGCCGTGGACTATGTAGTGGAACTCACGATGAAGTGAGCGATGTGCGGGAAACGATTATTTGCAAACGGCATCAGGTCTCTTCTTGTTCCTGTCATCTTAAAGGGCTGAAGTTGATAAAATGCGATGATTGGAATATATTGTGCAATGGAAAAGCTGGACGGAAGGCTTATCTTTGCAACTCAGTTAGGCCGTTTTAAAGAATTTGTGTACAAATAAAATGTGAAAGACTTATGAAACGGAATTTTTTATGGGGAAAGGATTCGGTGCGTCGGCTCTTGGCCGTTATGGTGGCCGGAATCTGCGTGTCGTCGGCGTATGCGCAGCCTGATTACGGGGCGCAGGAAGGCGAATCTGTAGCTTCTCCGAAGGGGACGGAAGTGTTCCGGCCCGATTGGGAGAATATCGCCCGGCATTACGAATGTCCGGAGTGGTTTCGCGATGCCAAGTTCGGCATTTTTATCCATTGGGGAGTTTATGCCGTCCCGGCATTCGGCAATGAATGGTATGCGCGGAACATGTATCTGGAAGGTAGCGCGGAATATAAACATCATATCGCGACTTGGGGAAAGCACACGGACTTCGGGTACAAGGATTTCATCCCGATGTTCAAGGCCGAGAAGTTTGATGCGGACGAATGGGCGGAGTTGTTCAAGGAGGCGGGAGCCAGATACGTCGTGCCCGTGGCGGAGCATCATGACGGGTTTGCCATGTACGACAGTGAACTGAACGGGTGGAACGCCGTCAGGATGGGACCGAAGAAAGACATCATCGGCTTGTTGAAGAAGGCCGTGGAACGGCGGGGTATGGTGTTCGGAGTGTCAAGCCACAGGGCGGAAAACGCATGGTTCTTCAACGGCGGCATGAAGTTTCCGTCTGATGTGCAGGACACGGCTATCACGCTGTATGGCAGGCGGTACGAGCGGGAGAAATACACGAAGGACTTTGCGCGGGAATGGCTGGCGCACACCCGCGAGTTGGTGGATAAATACGAGCCAAGCTTGGTTTGGTTTGACTGGACAGTCAACAATCCGGTGCTGATGCCTTATTTCAACCGTTTCATGGCTTATTACTATAACTGCGCGTCGGACTGGGGCAAGGGCGTGGTAGTCAACACAAAGCAGGGATATCCCACGGACGTACAGGTATGGGACATGGAGCGCGGGAAATCTGATAAGATGATGGTGCATCCTTGGCAGACTGACACATCGGTGGGGAAAAAGTCGTGGTGCTATATTGACGGCGAGGAAAATAAGACCCCAGAACAGATTGTGCATGACCTGATAGATATTGTCAGCAAGAACGGAAACCTTTTGTTGAACATCGGGCCGAAGGCGGACGGCACCATCACGGACGAACAGAAAGACGTTTTGTTGTCTATCGGTAAATGGTTGAAGGTGAACGGAGAGGCCATCTATGGCACACGTCCATGGAAAAAGTATGGCGAAGGCGATGCCGTCACTACGAAAGGCTCTTTCTCGGACAACACGGCGACCCAATACACTTCCCGCGACATGCGCTTCACCACCAAGGGTAATGACTTCTATGCCATTGTCCTGAATGGGGATGCCGACTACGTGCTGGTCAAATCGCTGGACGCGGCGACGATTGGAGATGCGAAAATCAGGCGCGTCAGGCTTTTGGGCTCGAAAGAGAAGTTGCGTTGGGAGCAGACCGGCGAAGGGCTGAAAATCTATTTCCCGTCACAGAAGCCGTGTGAGTATGCCTATTCTTTCAAGATTTCATTCAAGGGGGAAGTGGGGAAGAACTTGAAGTCCGAAGCTTCGGACGAAGTGATGAAACATGGCGTATAGCGTTATGTATTATGTATAATAGGTATAATAAACAAAAGAAAATCTATGGTGAAGAGTTGGATTAAGACAGTGTGTGGGGGCTTGTTGGCGGCCATGGGAGCCGCGATGCCCGCGACGGCGCAAGAGACGGTGAAGCCCGAGCCGATGCAGACGGGCGAGTATGAACCCACATGGGAATCATTGTCCCGGTATGAATGTCCGGATTGGTTTCGTGATGCGAAATTCGGCATTTGGGCGCATTGGGGGCCGCAGTGTGAACCGGAAGCGGGCGACTGGTATGCCCGCCACATGTACTATCCGGAGACATGGCAACATAAGTTCCATGTGCAGAAGTATGGCGACCCGAAGGTTTTCGGCTTCAAGGACGTGATTAACGAATGGAAGGCCGAGGAGTGGAATCCGGATTCGCTGATTCGTCTCTACAAGAGCGTGGGGGCGCAGTTTTTCATGACGTTGGGCAACCATCATGACAACATGGACTTGTGGGACAGCAAATACCAGCCGTGGAACTCCGTGAACATGGGGCCGAAGCGCGACATCGTGGGCGAATGGGCCAAGGCCTGCAAGAAATACGGTTTGCCGCTCGGTGTAAGCATCCACGCCTCGCATGCTTGGACGTGGTATGAAGGAGCGCAGGATTACGACGGCAAATTGACGAAGGCCGAGGGTAAAGGCAAGTGGTGGGAAGGCTATGACCCGCAAGATCTTTACGAACAAGAGCATGAGCGGAGCAAAGGCAGTGAGAAGGTAGGCACCATCCATTCGCAATGGGCTTGGGGGAACGGGGCATCACAGCCTTCGGAGGCGTTCAAGACAAATGTCTATAACCGCGTCTTGGATGTCGTCAACCGTTACAATCCCGATGTGTTGTATTTCGATGACACGGTGTTGCCTTTTTATCCCATCAGTGACGAAGGCGTGAGAATCCTTGCGCACATGTACAACAAGAGCCTGAAGGACAACCACGGGCAGATGCGAGCCGTGGTGACGGGCAAAATCTTGGAAGACAAGCACAAGGAGGCCATGGTGTGGGACGTGGAACGCGGAATCCCCGACCGTCCGCAGGAAAAGGCTTGGCAGACATGCACTTGCTTGGGTGGGTGGCATTATAACCAAGACGATTATAACCGCAACCGGTATAAGCCGGCAAGCCAGGTGGTCAAGATGCTGGTGGACATCGTGAGCAAGAACGGCACCTTGCTGTTGAGTGTACCTTTGCGCGGCAGTGGGGCGATAGACGACAAGGAGATGGCCATACTGAAAGACCTCAAGGCTTGGATGGACATCAACGGGGAGAGTATCTATGGCACCCGTCCGTGGACAACGTTCGGCGAAGGCCCGTTGGCCGAGGCCGTCAATCCGATGAAGGCGCAGGGCTTCAACGAAGGACAGAAATATACGGCGGCCGACATCCGCTACGTGCAGAAAGACGGCGCAGTCTATGCAACGGCTTTGGGCTGGCCGGGGGACGGCCGGATGACGATGACATCGCTCCGCAAGGGGGCTTCTTATTACAAAGGAAAGGTGGCCGGTGTGGAATTGTTGGGGCATGGCAAGGTGGATTACACCTGCGACGGCACGGCCCTGACTGTGACTTTGCCCGCCGACAAACCTAACGCAATAGCTCCCGTACTGAAGGTGACGTTTGCCGACTGATAGTCCGAAAAGGGAAGCAGGGATGGCAAATGGTTTTCCCGGGGCTGTAGGGGTCTTTGTCTTTAGGGGGCAAAATTCATTTTATGGCAAGATGAACTTTTAATTTGAAATCAGAACATCCTAAAAGGATAGGTAAAGGGTCGCATCATTACTCAAAAACAGAGCTTGATGCGACCCTTTTAGGTGTCATGGTTCTAATCCGTTACTTTTAGAAGACGACATTTTAATTTTGATACGCCCTCATATTCGCACTATTACGTATGCCGGTGGCCTGTGTTTGTGCGGTAGGAATGCTGCACCTCCTATAAATCTCTATTGAATGCACAAATTCATGCCGCGCGCAGTATAACATCAATGGAATGAATTGAGGAAATTGGGTGACGCAAGGTTTTTGTTTCTACAAGCCACTGAAGACCAATAGACAAAACCGGCATGAATGAATAGTTCCGCCTTGCAGGGGGACGAGCCCTAAGGGGCGCGGTCGTAACGACCCTTTTGTTTGCCATGCGGCGGCCATAACGGCCCTTTTGTTCGCCGTGCGGATGTGAAGTACATGTAAGCCCCTCCGGCCTTTCGGGCCACCTTTCCTGAGAGGCGGAAGTGTTTAGGCTTGCTTCTTGCCTTCCTGATAATATCCTTTCTTCCGGATTTCTTCCCACACGGCGGCATCCAGCCCATAGGATGCGTCCCCACCTTGGGCAATGCAATGGCGAAGCGCGGTGGAACTGATGTCAAGCAATGGCATGTCCACCAAATCCACGCCGGCAGGTAGGTCCGCTTCGTCTATGGGATAGCCGGAACGCGGATAAATCAAGATACGATGATGGAGCAGGATTTCTTCAGGCGACTTCCATAAAGGGAAAGTCTGCCAATTGTCGGCTCCGATGATGAGAGTGAACCGCCGTCCGGGGTAAGCTTTACGCAAAGCAGCAAGCGTATGGGCTGTATAAGACGGGCGGGGAAGGCTGAATTCAAAGTCACAAGCTTTGAGCCGGGGGTGGTTTCTCACGGCTATCTGCGCCAAAGACAAGCGCACTTGTTCATCCATCAGGTCTGTGGCATCCTGTTTGAACGGATTTTGGGGCGACACAAGAAACCACACTTCGTCCACCCATCCTTCCTGGCAGATAGTCTCAGCCAATTGCACGTGCCCCTTGTGGATGGGATTGAACGACCCTCCGTAAATGCCCGTTTCTTTCATGGTTCCTTTTCTGTTGTCTTACGACGGAAATGCGTGTGAGGGTGACGCTTACGGTTCAGCCAAAGACAGACCACGTAAGCTTGAAGCAAGGCCGCGATGGCCATGACGATGGCGATTTCCACCCAATTGAAAATGAGAGCCACGACGAGGAGTAGCAGGCTGAGGACGCAAAGCGTCGCGCTGCTGGCCAAATTGCGGTTGATGGTCTTTTCGTTCATGTCGTTGCTTTTTATTTGTTTAGGAAAGCCTTGAGTTTGGCGAGTGCTTCGGCTTCGGCTTTTCCTAAATCATCATTAATCACGACGGTGTCGAATTTCGGGGCGAAAGTCAGTTCGTAAGCTGCCCGCGCGAGGCGGTCGGCGATGACCTCCGGGCTGTCGGTGCCGCGCCCTTCCAGGCGTTGGCGTAACGCTTCTATCGAAGGTGGTTGGATGAACATGCTTAATGCACGGTCGCCGTACATGTCCTTGATGCGGCAGCCCCCTTTGACATCCACGTCGAACACCACGTTGTCGCCTGCTGCGAGTTGTTTTTCCACTTGCGACTTCAATGTGCCGTAGAAACGGTCTGTATAGACTTCTTCATACTCTAGGAAATCCCCGTTGGCGATGCGTTTCTTAAATTCATCGGGGGAGAGGAAGAAATATTCCACGCCGTCGCGTTCCGTTCCCCGGGGCGGGCGGCTGGTGGCACTGATGCTGAACGACAGGTTCAGTCCCTGCCGCATCAGGTAGTTGATGATGGTGCTTTTTCCGCTGCCGCTGGGTGCAGAGAAGATAATCAGTTTGCCTGCCATATTATGTGTGTTACATGACGTTGAGCACCTGCTCTTTGATTTGTTCCAATTCGTCTTTCATCTTCACCACGATGTTCTGCATTTCCGCTTGGTTGCTCTTGCTGCCCGTGGTGTTGATTTCGCGCCCCATTTCCTGGGCTATGAAGCCGAGCTTCTTGCCTTGTCCGTGTCCGTTTTCCATGGTTTCCATGAAATATTTCAGGTGGTTGGCCAGGCGTTGCTTTTCTTCATTGATGTCTAGTTTTTCTATGTAGTAAATCATCTCCTGTTCCAAACGGTTTTGGTCGTATTGGGCTTCAGGGATGGCGGCGAGGGCCTCGAGCAGCCGTTGCCGGATACGTTCGGTACGCCCCTGTTCGTAGGGTTCTATGCTTTTCAGCAGTGCGCTGATATTGTTGATTTTTTCCGTGAATTTTTTTTGTAGTGCGGCACCTTCCTGCATGCGGAACTCAACGAGCTGCGCGATGGCCTCTTCCACGGCCTTGCGGGCGGCAGCCCATTCCTCTTCGTCCAGCTCTTCCGTTTCTGTGCGGCTCATCACGTCGGGAAGGCGGAGCAGGGTGGCAAACAAGTCCGCAGGCATCGGGATGTTCCGTTCTGCGCTGATGGCCTTGATTTGGTGGTAGTAGCCTTCCATGATGGCACCGTTGATAGGCGTGGCGGCCTGTTCCTCTTCTTTTTCTATGGTGAGGTTGAGTTCCACTTTGCCTCGTTCCAAAGCTTTGCTGACCATGGAGCGGATTTCCATCTCCTTTTCCCTGTATGCGGGCGCGACGCGCACGGACAAGTCAAGTGCCTTGCTGTTGAGCGATTTGATTTCCACGCGTATTTTCTTTCCTTTGACTGTGGCGACAGATTTGCCATAGCCCGTCATTGATTGAATCATGATTTAATAATTATTTTGTGCAAAAGTAGGAAAATAAAAGGAGAAAATTGTAATTTTGCGGAGTTATTCAACGAAAAAACAGCGTATGTCTTGTATCCTGCATATAGAAACGAGCACGAAAGTGTGTTCGGTGGCCGTGACGGAGGACGGTGCGGTCTTGTTTGAAAAAACGGACAAGGAAGGGCCTTCGCATGCCGTGCAGCTGGGCGTTTTTGTGGATGAAGCTTTGTCTTACACCGACAACCATGGCATCCCTTTTGATGCCGTGGCCGTGAGTTGCGGCCCGGGGTCTTATACGGGGCTGCGCATAGGGGTGTCGATGGCCAAGGGGCTTTGTTACGCCCGGGGATTGAGACTGATAGCCATCCCTACGTTGGAGTTGCTTTGTGTGCCGGTGTTGCTGCAGCATGACGACCTGCCGGAGGATGCCGTGTTGTGTCCGATGATTGACGCGCGGCGGATGGAGGTGTATTCGGCTTTGTACGACAGGGCGTTGCACACGGTGCGGGAAACGGGTGCCGACATTGTGGACGAGGCAACCTACCAGGAATACCTGGAAGGCAGGCCGATGTATTTTTTTGGCGACGGAGCGGAGAAATGCAAGGCCAAAATCACGCACCCTAACGCGCATTTCATGGCGGACGTGTTGCCGCTGGCAAGATATATGGGGCCGTTGGCCGAAAAGGCGATGGCGGAAGGACGCTTTGAAGACGTGGCTTATTTCGAGCCGTTTTACCTGAAAGAGTTTATCGCTTCGAAACCGAAAAAATTGTTATAAATGATATACAATACCCAACGCGAGAGATTGCCGATGCCGGAATACGGGCGAGGCATCCAGAATATGGTGGATTATGCGCTTACGCTGGCAGACCGTAACGAACGCCAACGTTGCGCTTGTACTATCGTATCGATTATGGGGAACATGTTTCCCCACTTGCGGGATGTGCCCGACTTTAAACACAAACTGTGGGACCATTTGGCCGTCATGGCCGATTACAGGCTCGACATTGACTATCCGTATGAAATCCGGCCTAAGAAAGACGTGGGGCGGAAACCGGAACCGATGGCATACCCGATGAAAAAAATCCGTTATCGGCATTATGGCGCGTTGCTGGAAGACTTGATTGGCAAGTTGGCTGCAATGCCGGAAGGACCGGAACGCGAGGAATTGACTATGCGTGTGGCCGGACAGATGAAACGCAGCTTGGGAAATTGGAACAAGGATGCGATGGACGACGAGAAAGTCGCTTTCGACTTGTCGGCTTATACGCGTGGGGCGGTGCGTTTGGACATCGTACGTTTCCAGCAACTTTGTGAACAAAGCGGTAACCTTGGCGGAGGGCGTGTGATGGTCGGGCGCGGCATGGCGAGAAAGAAGAAACGAATTTGAGCAAACTTTTCCCCGGACTTGTTTATGGCTTCATTTATCATTGAGGGTGGTCGCAGGCTGACTGGAGAGATTCGTCCGCAGGGGGCGAAAAACGAGGCGTTGGAAGTGATTTGTGCCACGTTGCTCACGGATGAGCCAGTCCGCATCAAAAATCTGCCCGACATCGCGGACGTGAACCACCAAATTGGTTTGCTGAAAGATCTGGGGGTCAAGGTGACGTGCCATGCGCCGGGTGATTACACATTCCAAGCCGATGAAGTGGATGTGGCCTATGCACGGAGCGACGAATTCCTGTCGCGGTGCACGAAGTTACGGGGCAGCATAATGCTCATCGGACCGTTGATTGCGCGTTTCGGCCATGCTGTGGTGGCTAGGCCGGGCGGGGACAAAATCGGCCGGCGAAGGTTGGATACGCATTTTTTTGGCATTCAGAAACTTGGCGCGGAATTTGATTATGATGCCCTGCGCGGGGTGTATGACATTCATGCTAGTCGGCTGTCGGGCACGTATATGTTGCTGGATGAGGCTTCGGTGACGGGTACGGCGAACATCATCATGGCTTCTGTATTGGCCATGGGGACAACTACGATTTATAATGCGGCCTGTGAGCCATACATCCAGCAGCTTTGCCATCTGCTTAACCGGATGGGGGCGAAAATCAGCGGCATTGCTTCCAACCTTCTCACCATCGTCGGGGTGAAGTGCTTGCACGGCGCGACACATGCCGTCCTGCCAGACATGATTGAAGTGGGCAGTTTCATCGGTATGGCTGCCATGGTGGGCGATGGCATCCGCATCAAGGATGTGGGCTACGATAACTTGGGTATTATTCCCTACACTTTTGGCCGTTTGGGGATACAGGTCATCCGCAATGGCGACGACCTGTTGGTGCCCCGGCATGATCATTACGAGATAGAGACGTTTCTTGACGGTTCTTTCATGACGTTGAGCGATGCGCCGTGGCCGGGACTGACCCCGGATCTGCTTAGTGTGTTGCTGGTGGTGGCCACCCAGGCAAAGGGCACGGTGCTGATTCACCAGAAGATGTTCGAGAGCCGCTTGTTTTTCGTGGACAAGCTGATTGATATGGGGGCGCAGATTATCCTGTGCGACCCGCATCGCGCTGTAGTCGTAGGGCACGACCACCAGATACGCCTGAGGGGCGGGCGCATGACATCGCCCGACATCCGGGCGGGCATCGCCTTGCTGATTGCCGCGATGAGTGCCGAGGGAACGAGCCGCATCAGCAATATCGAACAGATTGACAGGGGATATGAAAACATAGAGTTGCGTTTGTCGGCTTTGGGCGCATGCATCAAACGTGTGGAAGAATGATCAGCGAAGACGACGTATATAAAATAGGTGTATTGGCCAAGACACACGGTGTGGGAGGCGAGTTGGGCTTTACTTTCACTGACGATGTGTTCGATCGCGTGGAAGCCGACTATCTTATTTGCCGGATGGACGGCATCTTGGTGCCGTTTTTCTTGGAAGATTACCGTTTCCGGAGCAACTCGATGGCCTTGGTGAAGTTTGAAGGCATAGACACAGAAGCACAAGCCCGCCGCATGGTGGGTGTGGAAGTGTTCTTTCCCAAGGCTCTGGCGGAAGAAGGCGGGGATGCTGCCTATTCTTGGGAGTATTTTGTCGGCTTCACGATTGTCGAAAAGGAGGCGGGCGAGATAGGCCGGGTGGAGGCCGTGGACGATTCCACGATGAACGTGTTGTTCAAAGTCGGGACACCGTCGGGGCAGGATTTGTTCATCCCTGTCGCCGAAGAGTGGATAGATGATATAGACCATTCCGCCCGCAAGATTTACATGCACTTGCCGGAAGGATTGCTGGATTTGCATGAGCACTAAGGAAAGGCAAATGGACATGAAGGAAAAAAAGAAAATAGCCATTCTAGGGGCTACCGGTTCCATCGGGACGCAGGCTCTCCAGGTGATAGAAGAGCATGGAGACCTGTATGAGGCATACGTGCTGACGGCCAACAACCGCGTGGAACAGTTGGCCGAACAGGCACGCCGTTTCCTCCCCGAGGCGGTGGTCATTGCGAACGAAGAAAAATACGGGTATCTGCGTGATGCGCTGGCCGACCTGCCCATCAAGGTATATGCAGGTGCCGACGCATTGTGCCAGATTGTACAGGAGAAGCCGGTGGACATGGTCTTGACGGCCATGGTAGGCTTTGCGGGCTTGCAGCCTACGATAAGTGCCATCAAGGCGGGCAAGGCCATCGCGCTGGCCAACAAGGAAACCTTGGTGGTGGCGGGCGAGCTGATCAATCGCTTGGCCAACGACTGTCATGCCGATATCATTCCGGTGGATTCCGAACATTCGGCCATCTTCCAATGTCTGGCGGGCGAGGTAAGCCCCATTGAGAAAATTATCCTCACGGCTTCGGGCGGTCCTTTCCGGACATTTTCGCTGGAGCAACTTGCACAGGTGACCAAGGCGCAGGCGTTGCACCACCCCAACTGGTCCATGGGGGCGAAAATCACGATAGATTCCGCCTCGATGATGAACAAAGGTTTCGAGGTCATTGAGGCCAAGTGGCTGTTCGGCGTGTCGCCGGAACAAATCCAGGTGGTGGTACACCCGCAATCCATCGTGCACAGCGCGGTGCAGTTTGCCGATGGGGCGGTCAAGGCACAACTTGGTGTGCCCGACATGCGTGTCCCCATACAGTATGCCTTCTCTTATCCCTTGCGGCTGAAAAGCTCGTTCGAGCGGCTGGACTTGTTCAAAAACTCCTCGTTGACGTTTGAAGAGCCGGACACCAAGCGGTTCCGTAACCTGGCATTGGCCTATGAGTCTCTGCACAGAGGTGGCAACATGCCCTGCATCGTCAATGCCGCGAACGAGGTGGTCAACCGCGCGTTCCTGGAAGACCGCATCGGATTCTTGCAGATGAGTGACGTGATTGCTGACACGATGCAAAAGGCCACGTTCATCGCCAAGCCCACGTATGAAGACTATTTGCAGACAGATGCCGAGGCACGTCGGATTGCGGCCGAACTTTTGTCGGATACAGTATAAACCAAACACAAATAAATATCAATGGATGCAACACTGATTAAGGGTCTCCAACTGGTGCTTTCGCTTTCGCTGCTCGTCGCGTTGCACGAAGGAGGCCATTTCTTTTTCTCCAAGCTCTTTCATGTGAGGGTGGAGAAATTCTTTTTGTTTTTCGACCCCTATTTCCATCTGTTCAGCACGAAGGACAAATGGTTTACCCGTTTGTTTCCCAAGTTCAAGGACAAGGAGACGGAATACGGCATAGGGTGGTTGCCTTTGGGGGGGTATGTGAAGATTGCCGGGATGATTGACGAGAGCATGGACACGGAACAAATGAAGAAACCCGTGCAACCATGGGAGTTCCGGGCCAAGCCGGCATGGCAGCGGCTGCTTATCATGATAGGCGGCGTGTTGGTCAACTTCTTGCTGGCTTTGTTTATCTACGCCATGATTCTTTTTGCCTGGGGCGAGCAATATATTCCCATCAAGGACATGTCGATGGGATTCCAGTTCAGCGAACAGGCCAAAGAGTTGGGCTTTCGCGACGGGGACATCCTGGTAGCCACAGATGGCGAGGCATTGAAGAAATGGGACGGGGCTGTCTATCGTTCTATTTCTGAAGCCCGCGAGGTGACGATTTTGCGTGACGGAGAGGAAGTGGAGCTCCAGATGCCCGAGGACATGAACATGCTGGACATGCTGAAGTCCAACCCTCCTTTCATGATTCCTTTCATGCCTTCTGTGGTGGATTCTGTCGTGCCGGGAGCACCGGCTGGCAAGGCCGGGTTGCGGGCGGGCGACCGCATCATGGCGATGGATGGCCAACCTGTGGCCACGTGGAATGATTTCGACCGCATCATGCAGGTGCGTATGGAACGGCTGGCCGCCGGCTGCACCCATGAGGACAGCGTGTCGTTGCGACAAGTGGCCTTGGTTTACCAGTCCGCAGCGACAGGCGCGACGGACACTGTGGCATTTGAACTTACTCGGGAATATCAGCTTGGTGTCGTGAAGAAACTGGCTTTGACGGACTATTATAAGCCTGTGGAAGTGGACTACGGCTTTTTGGCCAGCATCCCGGCGGGTATCAGTTACGGTTGGGACGTGTTGGCCGGTTATGTGAGCGACCTACAATACTTGTTCACTTCCGATGGCGCGAAAAGCGTGGGAAGTTTCATCACGATAGGGAGCATCTTCCCGGCCACGTGGGATTGGCTGGCTTTTTGGGAGACTACGGCGCTTTTGAGCCTGATTCTGGCATTCATGAACATATTGCCGATTCCCGCGCTTGACGGAGGACATGTGTTGTTCCTCATCGGGGAGATGATTCTCCGCCGTCCGCCCAGTGAAAAGTTGCTTGAGCGGGCGCAGGTCGTGGGCATGGTGTTGCTGATCAGCCTGATGGTGCTGGCTTGCTATAATGACATCGTGCGGTTTATTTTGTGACATTGTTTCAATATCGGTAGTGTATTTCCGCAATTTCTTGACGCAAATCAAGAATTTGCGGATTTTTGTTTCAAAATGAATCTGTAATGTTGCGGGATAACCGCACAGTTTGTAATTTTGAGCCGTTGAAGAATATAAGATACTATAAGCGATAGGTGATTAGTTTGTGCAGGTGAAAAAGAGATACGTTAGGTAGCGGTTTTGATAAGGTAAAAAGATTAGTTTTATGGATATACACTCTTTACAGATGTTGGGCTTCGCGTTGGCCGCAGGTGTTATATGTGTGTTGACGTTGGTGCTGAGCGTGAAGAAAGGGCATTTATAAACGGACAAACAAGACAAAGATATGAATGAGATGCCTAAAGACCCGATGATGCTGATGAGTTTCATCAACATGAAGTTGCGCGACTCCTATCCTTCGTTGGACGATTTGTGTGCGGACATGGATGTTGACAAGGGCGCATTGGAGCACAAAATGGCCGAGGCTGGTTTGGAATACAATCCCGAAGCCAATAAGTTTTGGTAGGGCACACACACAAGCACAAACTATCATAAATGAGGTGCATTTCCCTCTTGGCCGGAAAGGCCGGGAGGGATTTGCCGTTTTTATGGACACTTTTTTCGGGTTGAAAATCCTGATATTCGTCATTTGGTAAAGTCCCAAGATCAGGTGCAGTTCCCGGAAAGTGCTTGGTCGCAGTGGGGGGGTACAAAAAGACGGAAACACTTTCCTCCTTGCGGAATGAGTGCGGGGAAAGTTTTTCCGTTTTTTTGCCGTGCAGGTTATTTGGCCGTGTTTCTTGTTTCGTTTTCTTGGGTGTCAACTTCGATTTTCCTCAGATAGAATTTCACTTTGGCTTCCATCTCGTCGAATTGTTGTTGCAGGTGGAACACTTTTGTGCGTTGCTTGTAGAATTCGGCATTATGTCCCCGCCTTTTTTCCAGTTCCAATTGGACGAGAAGGGCTTTTTCTGTTTCCAGGGTATTGCCCATGATGGCCAGGGAATCTTGTGATTCCAGCAATTCGATGCTGTCCATGACAATGATGCCGGCCGAACGTGCATTGAACGCAGTGGGGTATTTCTGCCTCATGGCTAAAAGACTGTCTCTTGCGGGTTGATAGTGTTTTCCTGCCATTAACGTCCTGGCTTCGTTCAACATGCCTCCTGCTTCTTTTTCGATTTTCTCCTCTTTGTTTGTACATGAGAGGAAGGCAAGTGGAAACAGTAATATGTATAACGTCTTTCTCATAGGCGATTTGTCGCAAAATTCGTGCTACAAAAGTACCATTTTTTGGGAAAATAATTCAACCCGCTCCGATAAAAATCGTATTTTTGCATGTATTTTTAGGTTATTTTCAAAGAATGAGGAAGCTGACGCAAGAGGATTTGGTAAGATTGTTGGACAAGAGGATATTTCATCTCATTTCGGAAACCGCTGACGCCGAGGGGATGGAATGTTACGTGGTGGGCGGATACGTGCGCGATTTGTTCTTGGAACGCCCTTCGCAAGATATTGATGTGGTGACGGTGGGGAGCGGCATCAGGCTGGCCCGCGCCTTGGCGAACCGCTTGGGGACGGGGGCGCATCTGAGCGTGTTTAGCAATTTCGGCACAGCGCAGGTCAAATGGCACGGGCTCGAGGTGGAGTTCGTGGGGGCGAGGAAGGAAAGCTACAGCCATGATTCCCGCAAACCGGCGGTGGAGGACGGGACATTGGAAGACGACCAGAACCGCCGCGACTTCACCATCAATGCCATGGCCGTATGTCTGAACAAGGAGCGTTTCGGGGAACTGATTGATCCTTTTGACGGTTTGTGGGACATGGAAGACCGCTTGATACGCACACCGCTCGACCCCGACATTACTTTCAGCGACGACCCCCTGCGCATGATGCGCTGCATCCGCTTTGCCACGCAGCTGAATTTCCAGATTGACGAAGAAACGTTTGACGCGCTCGCGCGGAACAAGGAACGCATTTCCATCGTCTCGCGCGAACGCATCGCGGACGAACTGAACAAAATCATGGCGACATCCACGCCCTCGAAGGGTTTTGTGGAAATGGAGCGTTGCGGGTTGCTTCCCTTGGTGTTTCCCGAACTGGCGGCCTTGGAGGGGGTAGAGAAGATGAACGGGCGCGGGCACAAGGACAATTTTTATCACACGCTGGAAGTGCTGGACAACGTGTGCCGCGGGTCGGACAACCTGTGGCTGCGGTGGGCCGCCTTGTTGCACGATGTCGGCAAGCCGCGCACGAAGCGGTTCGACCCCGTGGTGGGCTGGACGTTCCACAACCACGACTTCGCAGGCTCGAAAATGGTGCCGGGCATTTTCAGGAAGATGAAGCTCCCCATGGACGAACGGATGAAATACGTGCAAAAGCTGGTGGGGCTGCACATGCGCCCCATCGTGATCGCGGACGAGGAGGTGACGGATTCCGCCGTGCGCCGCCTGCTCTTCGAAGCCGGCGACGACATAGAAGACCTCATGGCACTTTGCGAGGCGGACATCACGTCGAAAAACGCTGTGCGCAAGCAACGTTTCCTTGACAACTTCAAGCTGGTGCGCGAGAAACTGGCCGATTTGGAAGAACGCGACCGTATTCGCAATTTCCAGCCTCCCGTGACGGGCGGGGAAATCATGGAGGTGTTCGGCTTGCAGCCTTGCCGTGAGGTGGGCGTGCTGAAGACGGCCATCAAGGATGCCATTCTCGACGGCGTGGTGCCCAACGAACATGACGAGGCATTTGCCTTCATGCTCCGCAAGGCGGAGGAAATCGGTTTGAAGCCGGTGGGGAAATGAGCATTTGGAAAAGGAAAGGAAGGCGGGCAATTCCATCAGGATTTTTTGGGGCCGGCGGGAAATGGGCGCAGTCGAAATTCCGTGGGGAAGAACGTTTTCATGCTTTCCCGCTGATATGCTGCGACGGATTTGTATGTTTTTGTGGACGTGAGACCCCTCCGTCGCTTCGCGCCACCTCCCCTACAAGGCGGAGGAGTTTATTTTGCTACACCCTCAGTCGCAAGACAGGTCACTGGCATACGAATAGTGCGAGTGTGTGCAGCAACAATGCTGCACCTCCTATCCGCCGCACGGCATGAAAGTTTCAGAGCCTGAAACATCGGTGTGAAAGGAAATGCGCCCTCCGCGCACCTCCTTCCATTGACAAAATGCACTTTCGGGTGCGCGTTGACAATTTGCTCATTTTCGCCTTCTGAGATTCGCGTATCCGGCCGCCGGGCCGGGACGGCGCGGAAAGAACGCAGCCACACGCGCCATGCGGGAATCAAAA
>CALUFQ010000014.1 GCA_944319925.1 uncultured Paraprevotella sp. | reverse complement strand
GTGACCCCGGAGGGATTCTAACCCTCGACCTTCAGAACCGGAATCTGACGCTCTATACAGCTAAGCTACGGAGCCTTTGAAAAACGGTGCAAATGTAGGAAAAAAAATAGAATTGCACAAACGTATTCCACAAAATAATTTGCGACCGCATTTATCACATAGTCACAAAAAACACGAAACCTGCTTCCAAAGACAATAAAAAACACTATCTTTGCAGTACATTTTGAAACAATCAAGAAAATACATATCGCAATGAGTAAACTAATCAAGCCTGAAGGCTACCATGCTGCGCTCGACTTGCAGCAAACCGAAATCGCCATCAAAAAGATAAAAGATTTCTTCCTCAGCAGCATTTCCTCCGAGTTGCGCTTGCGACGCGTCACCGCACCGCTCTTCGTCCTGAAAGGGCTGGGCATGAACGATGACCTGAACGGAGTGGAGCGGCCTGTCACCTTCCCCATCAAGGACATGGACGAGGCACAAGCCGAAGTGGTGCATTCTTTGGCCAAATGGAAAAGGGTCACGCTGGCAGAATACCAAGTAGAGCCGGGGTACGGCATCATCACCGACATGAATGCCATCCGCGCCGACGAGGAAATGGACAATCTACACTCCCTTTACGTGGATCAATGGGATTGGGAACGTGTCATGCCCGAAAACAGCCGGAACACTGAATACCTCAAGAAAATCGTCACCCGGATTTACAACGCCATCCTGCGCACCGAGTTCTTCATCTGCGAAACGTACCCGCAACTCAAGGCATTCCTTCCCGAGGATGTCCATTTCATCCATGCCGAGGAACTCCGGCAACGCTATCCCGGCCTCACACCGAAAGAACGCGAAGATGCCATCTGCCGCGAATACGGTGCGGTCTTCATCATCGGCATCGGATGCAAGCTGGGCGACGGCCAGGAACACGACCTGCGCGCCCCGGACTACGACGACTATTCCACCATCGACCCCCACACGGGGCTACCTGGCCTGAACGGCGACCTGCTGGTATGGTATCCGCTCTTGGGACGCTCCATCGAGCTGTCGTCCATGGGCATCCGCGTGAACAGGGAAGCCCTGTTGCGCCAGCTGAAGTCCAGCGGGAAAGAAGACCGGGAAAAACTCTATTTCCACCGCCGCCTGCTAGACGGCACACTCCCGCAGTCTATCGGTGGAGGCATCGGGCAAAGCCGCCTTTGCATGGTGCTCCTCCACAAGGCACACGTAGGCGAAACGCAATCCAGCATCTGGCCCGAAGAGATGCGGCGCGAATGCAAGGAAAACGGTATCCCACTCATCTGATGCCGCAGGTTTTTCCCGTACAGGACGGCACTGCCTTATCCAAGTGATAAAAAGTACAAACGCGCTCCAAAAAGTTGAATCCTCCACCGAGGAAAATACCAAATAATGATTATCTTTGCAGATGGAAAAGAGGACACGGATTATCGCGAATCTTATTACATTACCTATAATAAATTAGTATAGTTATGGTTTATTCACACGAAGTAGAAAACATGTGTTGCGTGGCCAAAGGCCCGAACCACGGACCGGCCCCTATACCGGAAGAAGGCAAATGGGTGCAGGCAAAAGAGATTAAAGACATCTCGGGTTTGACTCACGGTATCGGTTGGTGTGCCCCCCAGCAGGGCACCTGCAAGCTGACGCTCAACGTGAAAGAAGGTGTCATTCAAGAATGCTTGGTGGAGACCATCGGCTGCTCGGGCATGACGCATTCCGCCGCCATGGCTTCCGAAATTCTGCCGGGCAAGACCATCCTTGAAGCCTTGAACACCGACCTGGTCTGCGACGCCATCAACACGGCCATGCGCGAGCTCTTCCTCCAAATCGTTTACGGACGCACACAGTCAGCCTTCTCTGAAGGTGGCCTGATGATCGGTGCCGGCCTGGAAGACTTGGGCAAGGGACTGCGCAGCCAGACGGGCACACTCTACGGCACGTTGGCCAAAGGCCCCCGCTACTTGGAACTGACGGAAGGCTACATCACCAAGATGTTCCTTGACAAGGATGACCAGGTTTGCGGCTATGAGTTCGTACACATGGGCAAGTTCATGGAAGCCGTCAAGAAAGGCGTTCCGGCCGACGAGGCTTTGAAGTCCGTGACCGGCACTTACGGCCGCACGAAACCGGAACAGGGAGCAGTTAAATCTATCGACCCACGTAAAGAATAATAAGGAGGAACCAGAGTATGATTAGAGAAGTGAAATTTGAAAGCCAAGACCGCCGCATGAAGCAGATTTTGGCTGCTTTGAACGAAAACGGCATCAAAGATATCGAAGAGGCCAACAAAATCTGCGAAGAAGCTGGTTTGGATCCTTACAAGACGTGCGAAGACACGCAGATGATTTGCTTCGAGAACGCCAAGTGGGCTTACGTCGTAGGTTCCGCCATCGCGCTGAAGAAAGGCTGCAAGAACGCCGCCGACGCAGCTGAAGCCATCGGCATCGGCCTGCAGGCATTCTGCATCCCCGGCTCCGTGGCCGACGACCGCAAGGTGGGCCTGGGGCATGGCAACCTGGCCGCCCGCCTGCTCCGCGAGGAAACACAATGCTTCGCCTTCCTGGCCGGGCACGAGTCGTTCGCTGCTGCCGAAGGTGCCATCAAGATTGCCGAAATGGCCAACAAAGTGCGCAAGAACCCGCTGCGCTGCATCCTGAACGGACTGGGCAAGGATGCCGCCATGATCATCTCGCGCATCAACGGATTCACTTACGTGCAGACGAAGTTCGACTACTTCACGGGCAAGCTGAACATCGTGAAGGAGACCCCGTACTCCGACGGGCCGCGCGCCAAGGTGAAATGCTACGGCGCGGATGACGTGCGCGAAGGCGTGGCCATCCTGTGGCAGGAAAACGTGGATGTGTCCATCACCGGCAACTCCACCAACCCGACCCGCTTCCAGCACCCGGTAGCCGGCACCTATAAGAAAGAACGCGTGTTGGCCGGCAAGCCTTACTTCTCCGTGGCTTCCGGCGGCGGCACCGGCCGTACGCTCCATCCGGACAACATGGCCGCCGGCCCCGCCTCTTACGGCATGACCGACACCATGGGCCGCATGCACAGCGACGCGCAATTTGCAGGTTCCTCGTCAGTTCCCGCACACGTGGAAATGATGGGCTTCCTCGGCATGGGCAACAACCCGATGGTGGGCTGCAGCGTGGCTTGCGCCGTAAACGTGGCCTTGGCCCTGAACAAGTAAAGACAACAACATCAATCAACCCACAAGGGGTGCGCCAAGTTTGACGCACCCCTTGTTCTTATGCTTTCCGCCACTTGCAATGAAAAAGGACGGCCTCTTTTATACGACCACCATATAATACACCTCGCCCGCCGTGCGCTCCTGCCTGATTTTATTCTCCTGCAACAGTCTGGCGATGCTCAGGCAAAGTTCCGTGGTGCCTAACCTGCATTGCGCCTGCAACTCGGCAAAAGTACACCGCCACAAACGGGCCAGTGTCTTATATACATTCACACTCCGGGATTTGATGGTTTTTTCGTCTGGTAACATAAATACTTCTCTTTTGTTGATTTGTAGCAAAGGAACGAATAAAATCCGTCCCGCAACAAAGAACTTCCCTAACAGACGTTGTTTTTACACTTTATTCAGTATTTCCACCCTCCTTCTGCTCACAGGAAGCATTTCCACCCACCATTTCGGACTCTGCCAAAACTCCTCCGCCTTGAAGGGGAGGTGGCCCGCAGGGCCGGAGGGGTTCCCATGCACAAGAGTGACTTTCCCCTTTTTCCGACCCGTTTAGGTTATCCGCAGATGCGTCCGGTGTTGTTCCCGTGGGCGTGAGACCCCCTCCGCCCCTTCGGGGCTCGTCCCCCTGCGAGGCGGGACTGTTTTGCCATCCGCATGGCAAACAAAAGGGTCGTTACGACCCCGCGCAGAATTTATTAAGTCCCCACTAAAATTCTATCGCCCCCTTGAAAGGCATACCGGCCATCCTCTTGAAACCGACCTCTGTATCAAAGTGGGTTTGGCAGAACTGTTGACCGTGATTCCAAGAGAAAGAAAAAGGGCTGACGCTTATAATACCTTGGTGCAGTTCCTTAAAAACGAATATGGAACAGAACTTACAATGGAACATATTGCTGTTTCCCGGCACAAAATCACGTGCCCGGGAAACAGCGGAAACATCAATAATTTTCTTTCTTCACCTCAAAGTATGCCTGCGGATGCAAGCAGGCGGGACACATTTGCGGAGCTTCCTTACCCACGTGGATGTAACCACAGTTGCGGCACTGCCACACCGTCTCGCCATCCTTGACAAACACCTTGAATTCCTCAAGGTTCTTCAACAAAGCCAGATAGCGTTCCTCATGGCCCTTTTCGGCCACGGCAATCATGCGGTACATGGCGGCAATGGCAGGGAATCCCTCCTCGTCGGCAATGTCGGCAAATTTGGGATAGTCGGCCACCCATTCCTCATGCTCGCCCGCAGCGGCAGCTTTCAGGTTCTCAATGGTGGTACCGATGACACCGGCAGGATAACTGGCCGTGATTTCCACCATACCTCCCTCCAACCACTTGAACATCCGCTTGGCATGTTCTTTCTCCTGGTCGGCTGTCTCCGTGAAAATGGCAGCAATCTGTTCGTAACCTTCCTTCTTTGCCGCGCTGGCAAAGTAAGTGTATCTCATTCTCGCTTGCGACTCACCGGCAAAAGACACCATGAGGTTCTTCTCCGTGCGCGTTCCCTTAATGCTCTTCTCCATAACGCTTCTTCTTTAAATGGTTGTATTGATTCTTATTTATCCTTTCCGGACGAGGCAAAGATACAAATAAAAAAGTTCATATTTGGAATTATTACAGAGCAAATCCGCGCTCTCTGCGTTAAAATTTGTATAGACTCACCCGTATGCCGACATGAGCCACGTTCTTCCTTCCAAAAATAAACTGCCTTAAAAAGATTACTCGTGAAAATTTGTTGAACCTGCTTCCGCAAAAATGGAAGTTGCAACATCCGGAAAATGCATTAACCAAACCATCTGAAGAATCCGGAAACTAGTTCAAACCACAACATATAGGTTTAACAAAGCAATAGCGACTGCTACTATTAGGTTCATAGTGACAGCCGCCATTGTTGTATAGAAAGGTTTAACACCTGTAATTTATCGAATGCTTACCTGGAAGCGACCGACTCAACCCAAAGTGACCTTAGACACCATCACAGTGTTTCCTTTACTGATTTTCAGGCTATAAACCCCGCATGGCAGCCCACGGTTTTTCATACACTCCACAATCTCCCTTTCCATGCAAACGAAACGCGCGGCATACACGCCTCCCATGGTATAAACTTCGCAAACCACTTCTTCATCCAGCGGCACCGAGGCGATGTCCGTTCCCGTCGCCACACGCAACCGTCCTTGCTCCAAATCCGACGTGTCCCATTCCAGCCCTGCTCCGGGACTGGCCAAGTCCAACACATATCCCGAGGACAGAGACGTCTGGCCGGCTTCCCACAGTACAAACTCATCACCCGGCTCCAATGCCAGCCCTTCGCGCACTTCGACTTTCAACGTCCCACGCATGGACAAGTTCGAAATGCCTTTCAAGTCCGCACACCGCGACCGGCTACCCACGTAGAACCGCAATGTGCCACCCGCATTGACTGCCAACCGATGGCCTGAAAAATCCAACGTGCCGGAAGTGGCCGTCTCCCGCGTGCCGGAATAGAGCATCGCCCCCCGTTTCACCGTCACGGAGACATTGCCCAACAGTCCCTGCCCGTAGAGCACCGCCCCGTCTTCCACCGTCAGTGCCCCCGTACCCAACATGGCACTCTCCACGTCACGCCCATTCACACACAGCATTCCTTCAGAAATCGTGCAGCTTCCAGTGAACCCGTTCGTCCCGCTCACTGTCATGCGACCCGTGCCCACCTTCTCCAACATGGTGCCGTCGCCTTCCACCTTAGCCGACAAAGTGAAATTCTCATTCAGCGACCCTAGTTTCCAAGTATTCGCCCCCGACTTGTAATCAAGGCACAATCCGCCCAGGGTTCCCGTCCCCGTCACCTTGCCAATCTCGAAGGCTTTGCCGGAATTGCCCACATACACACCTTCAGGGATGTCCAGCGTGGCTTTGGGCAAACCGTAACCATTGTCGAAAGAGAAAGTCTGCCCGGAATTCAAAGCCACCAGCGTCCCTTCAAACGCCGACCAGTCGCCTTGCAGGTAGGAACGCACATAAGGCACGTTCACCCGCAGCGTGCCCTTGCCGTAGAGCCTTCCGGTATAAGTGCAACGGCCGTCCAGATACATGTAAGCGTCCACACCTTCCTCCACCTTGAAGCTGTTGGAGTTGGAACTATAAGAATACATGTTGTCGCAGTCCGCATAGGTAGAGTTCCCGGCAAAGACCAAGGTGTCGCCGAAATTCACGTTGTCCACTGTGGCCCGCAATGTGCCTTCCTTCAGCACCACGTGGTCCAGCACATTGCCTCCTGCGGCCATGGCCAGCTCACCCGCGCCGGTTTTGGTCAGTACGCCTCCGCCATCGAACGCCGCCTGCATCGTGAAGTCCCCCTGCGTCTGGAGCGTGCCGCCGCCCTCACCGATGGTGACCGGCGTACCGTTCGTCAGGGCAGCGGTGTTCTGGAGCGTGGCACCGTTCCGGATTTCCAGCTTCCCTTTTTCGGTGGTGTAGGCCCCGAACGCGCCGCTCGGCGTAATACTGTTGGCCAAGGCCGAGATGTTCGTCTGCCCTCCTGCCAGCAGTGTCTTGCCCGTATAAGTGTTGGCCGTGCCGATGGTCAGCATGCCTTCACCCTCCTTCGTCAGCCCCGTTTCGCCGGAAATGGCACCGGTGCCGGATAACACGTAGCTTTTCTCCTCATTCTTGAAAATCACGTCGGAAGGTTTCACCTCCTCGGTCAGCGACACAGAGGTCTGTTCCGCCGCGTCATCGAAAACCACTTCGTCCCCCGTCGCGAACTTGTCCGCCTCCCCCGCGTTGCTGAAGTTGGCTTCGTTCCACAAGTCCCACACGTTGTGTCCCGATGTCCCGTTCCAATAGACCGTAGCCGGAGCACGCATGTCGTCCACCACCAAATAAACGGATTCCCCTTCCGCCTCCAAGTGCGCGGACAATCCGGAGAGGCCTTCAATCACCACTTCCGACAAGCTGCCCTTGATTTCCGGCACATCCATGATGTGGTATCTTCCATACGCCACATGCTCCTCCCCGGCAAGCCGATGCTGCACCATGCGGAACACCGGCATCTGATAAGCGGGGCCACCCGACAAGCCGCATTCCTTCAATACCAGGCGGCTTTTCAAGGTCAGCACATCGGCCTGCAGGTTCTCGGAATACAGGTCGAACTCCACCACCGCGCCGAAGTCCAGCACCAGACTGTCGGCCGAAAGCGCACCTTGCCCTTCGCCTCCCACGCGGAGAACGGCCCCGTACTCCATCTCGATGTCCTTCCCGAACTCGCCCGAAGCGTTCAGCTCCGCAAAACGGTTCATCCATACCCGACTGTTGAGCAAGTTACCGTCAAAGTTCGTCACACCACCCCACAGCTCGGTTGGCCCGGCATAAGCCTGGGTGCCGCCAAAGGTCAGCACACCTTCGCCCTGCTTCACCAGGCGCATGTCCCCGCTGAAGCTTCCGCCCTGAAGCACGTATTCCGAACGGCTGGTAGTGATATTGTCGTTATCGTCATGCCCCTCGGTATGCGAGAAGGCATTCACCGTCAGGATATAGGGCGAAGCACCGTCGGCCACCGTGACCGTCCCCCCGTCCGGGTCGGCCAACAACACATGCAGGTCATCCTGCGCTGCCGTAATGGCATCCGCCACCTCCACACGCCCGTTGGTCATCACCGGGGGCGGAGCCACCGTAATGCCCTCGGCCGCCCCCAGGAAGTAGCTCAAGTGAGGCGGCTGGTTGTAGCCGCACATCTGCCAAGCCACCGCCTGGCGGTACTGCATGTCGTGCAGCAAGGTATAAATCCGCCAAGGAGTCTCGTCCGTGGTGGTATAAATCCGGAGCGACCGGTTATCGGCTGCCCGCACGACGAGTTCCTCCCGCCAGTCGCCGAAAAGGTCGGCCTGGAGGGCTGGCGTGTTCTTCGTCCAGTTGTTCAGCTTCGTGCCAGAAGCCGTGAAGATGGGTGTCCACGAACCGAACTTATGCACCACGGCCGGGCCTTCCGTGCCGTCCCCGTTCAAGGTCTCCGAACACAGGTCGCCGTCCCAGTAAATCCGGAAATTGTCGTCAATACCCTCAGAGCCGCTGTTCAGGACTCTATCCGTCACGGTGCTGAGCAGCCCCATGCCGGGTGCCACGGCCTGGCTTCCCGCATACCGGTCGGTGAAGTTGCCGGCCATAGCCCGCCCGCAGTCTTTTCCGTAATGGTGCATGTAGTAGATCTGGCTGGTGGTGGCGTCGCGGTAGTTCGCTCCTTGCGCGTTCTCGTTGCAGGCAAAAATCTCCTGCCCCTTACGGTAGGGGTCGAAGTCGCTGCAATGCTGGGCATCGCCGTGTCCCAGCCCGGTGGTGGAGAGTCCCTTGCCGTTGTCGTCAATGACCATCGAACCGTAAACAACCTCGTCCCGTCCGTCCCAGTCCACATCGGCAATGCCATAATTGTGGTAGCCTTGTCCGAACCAAGGACTGCCCCCGTCGCTGCAGTTCCAACGCCAACGCTCCGTCAGCTGGTGGGTCGCCGGGTCGATGTCGTAGGCAATCATCTTATGCCGCGTATAAATGCCCCGCGCCAGGAAGAGGCTCGGGTTTCTCCCGTCAAGATAAGGTGCGCCGAAGAAGAACTTGTTGGAACGGTGTCCGGTGTCGTCTCCCCAAGCCGCGTCGATGTCTGTCTCCCCGCTTTCCAGACGCTTCAAGGGAAACTCCATCGGCTCGCCATAAAGCTTGGCTGTGGCTCCCTCCATATACAACAGGTATTCGGCACCCGCCGTGGCGTAAGTCAAGTTATTACTATGGGAAATCATATTGCGGTAGTTCGCCGTCATGTTGCCCACCGTGGCCTGCCGATTCCCTTCGGCATCATAGATGATAGTGCCGTCCATGGCCCGCATCGCCAGTTCGGCCTTCCCGTCCATGTCCCAGTCGAAGGCAATGATGTTCGTCTCCACATGGCCGCTGCTAATCATGTTCGGCCCCACGTCAATGGCCCAAAGTTTCGTGCCGTCCAGCTTATAGGCCTCGAAAAACGCATAGGCGCTGTCGTTGGCCACGTCGAACAAGCCATCGTTGTTGTAAATGCGCTTCACGATGACTTCCATCTGCCCGTCGCCATCCAAGTCCGCCGCCGTGGCATCATTGAGAATATAGTCACCCGTGATGTCCGCGCCACGGCGCGAATACACCTGTCCCATGGGAATCTCCAAATACTGCTTGTTCCACACCACAACTGGTGAACATGCCTCTTGCTCCACACCGCGCACCACGGCTCTTACCGTGTAAGTCGATGTTCCCGTGCCGTCAGAGTCCATGAAATTGGACACCTCCAACGGTTCTGCATTCACCTTCACACCATCGCGGTAGAGATTATAACGCGTATCGTAATACTCCGTACCATCGATACGCCAACTCGCGAACACGCCATCCGCAGTCTTGACTGCCACCAGCCCCCGATCGAGCACGTCCATCGTTCGCTGGGCATACACCAAAGGTGTGCACCCCGCCAACAAAAGCAAAGATAGAATTTTCTTTCTCATGATATCCATTAGGTTAATCCATTTGACAATACGGTGTAAAGATAGCGAAATTCGCCCACATACGGATAGATTTGGAGAAATAATGCAAGCTGTTGGAAATGAAAATTGATGTGCGGTTGTATTCCGTATCCGTCATTGGGCATATTTGCCATTTTTTAAGGGGTTAAGAAAATAAATCGCGACCTAGACAGTTTTGGCATCCGCATGGCAAACAAAACGGTCGTTACGACCCTCCGCATGGCAAACAAAACGGCCATTATGGCCGCGCATGGTGAACAAAAGGGCCGTTACGACCCCGTGCAGAGTTTATCAAATCCCCCACTAAATTTCGGCTGACCAAAAAATCAGAATGTCATGAAACGCTTGTAAAAACAGACAAAATGTGCCGTTTTGGCTGATTTTCATGACGCGACTTTTGCGCAATCCGGCCCAAATAGCAGATTCTTGCACGATTTTTTGCACAAAACGGGGCTTTTGTGCAAGTTTTTGTCAGAATCATCCACTTTTTGGAGCAGCCTGATGAGAAAATTCGGGGCCGGAACGCGAAATTCCAAGCCCCGGAATTCTTTTTTCGGGGCTCGGAATTTTTATTTCGGGGCTCGGATGGAAAAATCCCGGTACAGAAATCTTTTCGCGGCGGCTTCGGGGCCGTTTTTCTTTCCCGTTGGAACTTTTTCCCGGACACGTTTCCCGTGTCATTTTGTCGGCGGAATCCCCCGGTGGGCTTTCCCGCCGGTCGGACTTCTGCGCCGGAAGTGCCTCGTGTTCCGTCAAAAGGACAGGCTTGGAGGGGATTCCGCGACATTTTGATTCCCGCATGGCGCGTGTGGCTGCGTTTTTTCCGCGCTGTCCCGGTCCGGCGGCCGGATACGCGAATCTCAGAAGGCGGAAATGAGCAATTTGTCAACGCGCACCCGGAAGTGTCATCCTGTCAATGGAAGGATGTCGCAGGGGGCGCATTTCCTTTCGCTCCGAAATCCGGATAATGGGAACTGTTCCTAATCTTGGGGATTTAACAACTGACGAATATTCATTTGTAATCAAATGCACTGCTTCCCGTCACTTGCCCGTGCGGAGAAAAAACTCCTCCGCCTTACAGGGGAGATGGCTCGAAGAGCCGGAGGGGGTTCCCATCCTGTCATTCCGCAAGGGAAACAAAAGGGTCGTAACGCCCCTCCGCATGGCAAACAAAACGGCCATTATGGCCGCTGCAAGGGAAACAAAAGGGCATTATGGCCGCCGTAAAGCGAACAGAAGGGGCGTAACGCCCCCGTGGGTGTGAGACCCCCTCCGCCCCTTCGGGGCTCGTCCCCCTGCGAGGCCGGACAGTTCATTCCTGCCGGCTTCGACTGCCGACATTCAGGGCCTGTAGAAACAAAAACTCCGCGCCACCCAATTGCCTCTATTCATTTTCCAGGTAGTGTTAAATCCCCAAGAATGCGGGCTGTTCCAGATGAGGGTGTATTGTGGCAAGATGAACTTTAATTTGAAATCTGAACATCCTAAAAGGATAGGTAAAGGAGCGCATCATTACTCAAAAACAGAGTTTGATGCGACCCTTTTAGGTGTCATGGCCCTAATCCGTTACTTTTAGAATTCGACATTTTAATTTTGATACACCCTCATTGTCATTACTGCGGACTTTGGACCGTTTGCGGAACTCATTTAAATTATAGTTCGGCAACGACTTCAGGGGTAAGACCGGTGATTTGGGCAATCTCTTCAGATGCCATGCCTCTCTGTTTGAGATTGCGGGCAATTTCCAGTTGCTTGTGATGTGCGCCTTCCACACGTCCTTTCGCCATGCCTTCCGCCAATCCTTCCGCACGTCCTTTCTCCCTGCCTTCCTGTTGTGCAAAGGCCATTTCGGCGAGCCGGTCGCGGTAAGTCTTCAGGCTCTCGTCATATTTTTCCCGTTCTGCTCTCGTCAGGGAAGAGAGCGTCACCACCTCTTCCAGCTTCTCGAACACGGACTTCCGCGCCCGGAACGGCATCCTCTTCAATGTATCCATATTCTTCAACACATAAATCCAACGTTCGAAATCGTTCACGCACTCGTCCTCCTCCTTGGCGAAGGAAGGCAACTCGATGAAGATGTAGCGCATCTTGTCGCTGAACAGCTCGTGCGTGTCGCGGTCGGAGAGCACGATGTCCATGCGCAGCTTGTGCGCCTTCGTGCCGGGCATGGGGAAGTTCAGGAAGAACACGCCATAGACGGCCTTCAGGTCGTACATCCACTTGCTGCCCCTCTCGCCCTGCCGCGCGATGGCCTGAGAAAGATAATACACCGTCCGGCTCCTGAAGTTCAGGTGGCTCTGGTTTTGCATCTCCACGATGAACTGCTCGTCGTTCTCGTCCGTGCAATAGACGTCGTAGATCAGCTTGCGGTCGTCCTCGAAGACCGGCAACTGTTCCTTGTCCAGGAAGGTGATGTCCTTCACCTGCCGCTCGCCCTCCAACAATGCGTTAAGGAAGTCAACAAGAAGGTCCTTGTTGATTTCCTGCCCGAAGATGCGCTTGAAGCCCACGTCGGTGAAGGGGTTGATGAACTTTCCCATAGCCGTTCTTTTTAATGCCTCACCATTGGGACAAAGTTAATGCAAACGGAAAACAAATCAAAATATGAACCTCATTTTTATGATGAAAGCCCCCAAAAAGGCGCGACGAATCGCGCCTTTATAACACTCCCTTGCTTGATGGCAGTTCGAAATGGCGGATGTCGCGCCGCACGGCCATCCGCAAGCTGCGCGCCAACGCCTTGAAGATGCCTTCTATCTTGTGGTGCTCGTTCGTGCCCTCCGCCTTGATGTTAAGGTTCATCCTGGCCGCGTCGCTCAGGCTCTTAAAGAAATGGAAGAACATCTCGGTGGGCATCTCCCCGATTTTCTCACGATGGAACTCGGCATCCCACACCAACCACGGACGCCCGCCGAAATCAAGGGCCACACTGCACAGGCAGTCGTCCATGGGCAGGCAATAGCCGTAACGCTCTATGCCGCGTTTGTCGCCCAAGGCACGAGCCAGGCATTCACCCAAGGCCAAGGCCGTGTCCTCTATCGTGTGGTGCTCGTCCACCTGCAGGTCGCCCGCCACGCGGACGTACAAGTCCATGCCGCCATGCTTGCCAATCTGTTCCAGCATGTGATCGAAAAAACCGAGCCCGGTGCGTATGTCGCAACGCCCGCTGCCATCCAAGTCCAAGCGTACTTCGATGTCCGTCTCCTTCGTGGTGCGGCGCACCTGTGCCCGCCGCTCCCCGGCAAACACGAATTCGGCAATGCTGTCCCAATCCCCCACATAACGAATGCGCTCGTCCGTGGACGAATCTTCATCCCTCTGCTTCAATATCAAGGCGCGGCATCCCATGTTCAAAGCCAGCTGCGCATCGGTCTCGCGGTCGCCGATGACCCAACAGGCATCCATGTCGTAGTCACCGGAAAGATAACGCCCCAACATGCCCGTGCCGGGTTTGCGGGTAGGAAGCCCCTCGGAAGGGAAACTGCGGTCGATGAGCACGTCATCGAACGTCACCCCCTCGCCGGCCAATGTCCGCATCACGAAATCATGTACCGGCCAAAACGTCTCCTCAGGGAAAGAGGGTGTGCCCAACCCATCCTGGTTCGACACCATGACAAACTCGTAATCCGTATGACTCCGGATGAACCCCAACGCCCGCATCACGCCGGGCACAAACTCCAGTTTCCCGAAGGCATCAATCTGCTCGTCCGCCGGTTCCTTAATCAAGGTTCCGTCGCGATCGATAAACAAGGCTTTCTTCTTCATCTTCCGCCCTCCTCTGCCTTATAAGTCCTCAAAGCGCCTAACAGACGGCTGTTTTCCTGCGGGGCACCAATGGTCACGCGCAAGCAATCGCCACACAATTCCACACGCGAACGGTTGCGCACAATAATGCCCTGCCGCACGAGGTAGGCATAAATCTCGTCCGCCCCCGTGACCTTAGCCAAAAAGAAATTGGCATCCGACGGGAAGACTTTCTCACACACCTCCAACTCGGCAAAGGCCGCCATCACCTGCTCCCGCTCGCGGAGCAACACCCTCACCCATTTGTCCACATCGAAACGGCGGGCCAGCATTTCGGCCGCCTGTTGCTGGGTCAACTGGTTGACGTTATAGGGATACTTCACTTTGTTAAACAGCCCGATGACTTCTTCCCGGGCAAAAGCCATGCCCAGACGGATACCCGCACTGCCCCATGCCTTGGAGAAAGTGTTGAGCACGATGATGTTAGGATATTTGTCAAGCTCCGCGCGGAAAGGCTTTTGCGCGGAGAAGTCGGCATACGCTTCGTCAATCACCACCAATCCCTGGAAGTTCTCAATGACCTTGATTATTTCCTCGCGGTTGAGGTCGTTGCCCGACGGATTGTTGGGCGAGCAAAGGAAAATCAGTTTCGTCCGGCCGTCTGTAGCCGCCAAAAGCTTGTCGGCATCCAATTCAAAGTCCTTGTCCAACAAGACCGGACGATAAGCCACATTATTGATGTCCGCACAAACTTTATACATGCCGTAAGTAGGCGCGATGGCCACCACGTTGTCTTCCTTCGGCTCGCAGAAAATGCGAAACGTCAAATCAATGGCCTCGTCGCTCCCGTTGCCCAAGAATATCTGCCCGGGACGCACCCCCTTCAGCGGGGCCAACGCCGCCTTCAATTCCGATTGCAAAGGATCCGGATAACGGTTATAGGGCGTGTTATAGGGATTCTCGTTGGCATCCAAAAACACAGATGCTTCCGCTCCATGGTATTCGTCGCGCGCCGAACTGTAAGGCTTCAATGCCCATATATTCGGCCGCACCAATTGTTGCAAAGGTTTCATTTCACTTCATCTTTAATAGTTTCCATCCTTAGTTTCATCGCATTCCGGTGTGCGTCAAGATGCTCGCCAGCCGCCATGCAGGCCACGGCCTCGCCAATTGCCCGCACACCCTGCGGAGCCAGCTCCTGGAACGTCACCTTACGGCAATAGCTATCCAGGTTCACCCCATTGTAGGCCATCGCATGGCCGTTGGTCGGCAAAGTGTGGTTCGTGCCAGAGGCATAGTCTCCCGCGCTCTCCGGCGTGTAAGAGCCAAGGAACACGCTTCCCGCATTGACCACCCTTTCCGCAACCTGCAGATAATCTGCCGTCTCGATAATCAAGTGTTCCGGCGCATAGCGGTTCACCAAAGCCAAGGCTTCGTCCATATCACGCACCAGTATCAGTTTGCTGCACGCCAAAGCTTCCCCGGCAATTTCCTTGCGCGGCAACACGGCCAACTGGCGCTCCACCTCTTCTTGTACTTTGTCCAACAACGCCTCGTCCGTTGTCACCAACAACACTTGGCTGTCCACCCCATGCTCGGCTTGTGAAAGCAAGTCGGCAGCCACGAAATCGGGACGGGCCGTGGCATCGGCCATCACAGCCACCTCGGAAGGCCCTGCAGGCATGTCGATGGCCACATCGTACAAGGAGACTTGCTGCTTGGCCGCCATGACATACTGGTTACCGGGGCCGAATATCTTATACACCTTGGGGACAGTCTCCGTGCCATAGGCCATGGCACCGATGGCCTGCACTCCTCCGGCTTTGAAAATGCGATCCACACCTGCCACACGGGCTGCGCACAAGATTGCAGGATTCACTTTCCCCTCGCGGTCGGGCGGAGTGCAAAGCACAATTTCCCGGCATCCTGCAATCTTGGCCGGAGTGGCCAACATCAGCACGGTGGAAAAGAGCGGCGCCGTGCCTCCGGGAATGTACAAACCGACCTTCTCGATGGGTATAGACTTCTGCCAGCACGTCACGCCCGGACAGACTTCCACCTTGTGCGACTCAAACCGCTGGGCGGCATGGAACGTGCGGATATTCTCATGTGCCAACTCCAATGCCGCCTTCAACTCCGGCGGCACCAGCCGCTCCGCCTCATCCATTTCTTCACGGGTGACGGCCAAGCTCTCCAGTTCCACCCTGTCGAACTGCTTCTCGTATGCCTTCACGGCGCGGTCCCCCTCGGCCTTCACGTCGGCCAAGACCTTGCAAACCGTCTCACGCAACGTCTCCACATTCATCACGGGACGTTTCAGGAGCACGTCCCACTCCTCTTCTTTCGGATATTTAACCACATTCATCTCAGTGTTCTCCTTATACCTTATATATATGTGCGCAAAGTCAAAGAATCATCTTCTCCACCGGCACGACAAGAATCCCCTGTGCGCCCAACTCCTTCAGTTTGGAGATAATCTCCCAAAAACGGGATTCGTCAATGACCGTATGCACACTGCTCCATCCGTCCTGTGCCAACGGCATCACCGTGGGGCTCTTGGCCCCTGGCAGCACGGCCACCACGTCCTTCACCCGTTCCGTAGGAACGTTCATCAGCACATATTTCTTGTCCTCCGCGCTCTTCACCGCCTCAATGCGGAACAACAGTTCGTCCAACACGGCTTTCTTCTCTGCACTGATGCCACGGTTTCCAATCAGCAAAGCCTCGCTCTTCATCACCACGGCCACCTCCTGAAGATTGTTGCTCACCAACGTGGAGCCGGAACTTACGATGTCAAAAATGCCGTCGGCCAAACCGATGCCCGGAGCAATCTCCACCGAACCGGTAATCACATGGATGTCGGCATTCACACCGTTGTCCGCCATGTACTTCTGCAATATCCGCGGATAAGATGTGGCAATCTTGCGGCCATTGAACCACGAAAGACCGGGATAGTCCACCGTCTTGGGAATAGCCAAAGACAGACGGCACTTGCTGAAGCCCAAACGCCGCACAATGACAGCATCTTCCTCGCGCTCCACGAACTCATTCTCACCCACGACACCCAAATCCGCCACGCCACTGGCCACAGACTGCGGAATGTCGTCATCGCGCAAATAGAGCACTTCAATGGGGAAGTTGGAAGCCTGCACCAACAAGGTGCGTTTGGATGAACTCACTTTGATGTCAGCCTCCGCCAAGAGTGCCATCGTGTCTTCATAAAGCCGTCCTTTGGACTGCACTGCAATTCTAAGCATATCTTTTTTCTATTTTAAATGTGATTGTCAAACATTAAAAAAGGCTCACCGTCACTTCGGCAAGCCTTTATTCTTGTATTTCCCTTGGACACACGCCCCAAAGCCTACCGATTAGCAACCGTTAGGATGATGATGGTGACGTGCAACGATATTCTTCATTCTCTTCTCAACTTTGCGGCAAAGATAAGCCTTTTCCGGCAAACGCGCAATGAAAAAAGCAAGAAAAAGCAAAAATATCTTTCATTTTCTTCATTTGGCACGTCTGCACCTTACGATTCCATTTCAAGTTCCCCGGAAATCAGCAGATGTAATCCACACAAGAACGATTCTCCTTGCAATCCTTCAGCAAAGCCGCCACCGCCACGTGTGCCGGATGCGCGGAATAAGCCTTCACATCGTCCATCGTATCAAACTCGCCATAGAGAGCGATGTCAAACGTCTCTGCCGGATTGGCATTCAACCCCACTTCTATCTTGCGGATAAACGGGATTTGTTCCGGCAAAGCCTCGATTCCCGCCTTAAAAGCGTCCATCACTTCCCGCTTCTTCCCGGCATCCATGGCCGGATTCAACTGAAACAACACAATATGTTTAACCATAATCCTTAAAGTTTTCGACATTTACCATTTCTTCACCCGCCCGAACCGTCTCCTATATTCGCGAAGCAAATATACGCAAAGGCGAGCGACAAGACAAGGAAAAGCCCACAAAAAACAAGCTTCTCCGACACAAAAGCCGCAAAAAAGACGTATATTTGCACACATAGAAAGAAATGCTTATGTACATTATCGGCATCGCAGGAGGTACGGGGTCGGGAAAGACCACGGTGGCGCGGAAAATCATCGAAAGCTTGCCCCAAGGGGAAGTGGCTCTCATCCCGCAAGACTCTTATTATATTGAAGCGACGGAACTGTCCATGGCAGCACGCCGCAAAATCAATTACGACCACCCGTCGGCTTTCGACTGGAACTTGCTCATCCGGCAAGTAAACGACTTGAAAGCCGGCAAAGCCATCGAGCAACCCACTTATTCCTACCTTGAATGCGACCGCCTGCCGGAAACCATCCGCGTGGAGCCGCGCGAAGTCATCCTCATCGAAGGCATACTCGCCTTGTATTCAAAAGAACTGCGCGACCTGATGGACTTGAAAATTTTTGTAGATGCCGACCCGGACGAAAGGCTAATCCGCGTGATAGAAAGAGACATCGCGGAGCGCGGAAGGACAGTGCAGATGGTGGTGGATCGTTACCTTTCCGTACTCAAGCCCATGCACCTGGAGTTCATTGAGCCTACCAAACGTTATGCCGACCTCATCATCCCCCAGGGCGGAAACAACGAAAAGGCCATCGGCATCATGCGCACCTGTATCCTCCACCGGCTACACGCCTCGCACGACCTTTTCCCTGCCGGCTTATGACAAAACCATTCCACATGCTGCTGCTCGCCTGCGCCATAGGCTGCCTGTGCCTGTCGTGCGAAGAAAAGGAAGAGAAGCGCGTCTCGCCACTGGGCATCACGGAAAGCAAAGACACGGAAGGAACAGGGTATGACTTGCCCGAAATCCAAGAGTCGGGCGAACTGATTGCCGCCACGCTTTCCGGGCCAGACACCTATTATGAATATAAAGGACGTGGATGCGGACTGCAATTCGAGATGGCGGAAAACTTCGCCAACGCCATCGGCACCCGTCTGCGGATGGAAACCGTGCGCGACACGGCAGAACTGCTGCGACGGCTGGAAGCGGGTGAAATCGACCTTGCTGCCTTGGAAATACCCGTCGGACGGGACTATGGAGAAGGACTGCAACCCGCAGGCGCATGGTCGGCTTCCAATGATACGGCCCACGCCAAGGAAAAACAATGGATGGTGCGCACAGACGCACCGTTGCTGGCCGAAGCGTTGGGCAACTGGTACAAACAAGAAACGCGCAAGACACTCATGAACCGCGACCGACTGCGGTTCGTACCGGGCGGAGGGGTGAAACGCCGCGTCCGCGCACCCATACAAAACCGCGCCAAAGGCATCATCTCATCTTACGACTCTTATTTCATCCGCCACAGCCGCGGCATCGGATGGGACTGGCGGCTCATGGCCGCACAATGCTACCAGGAATCAGGCTTCGACCCGCAAGCCGTGTCATGGGCCGGCGCACGCGGGCTGATGCAAATCATGCCCGAAACGGCGGCACACCTCGACCTGCCAGCCCATGAAGTACACCAACCGGAGAAAAACATCGGGGCGGCCGCCCGTTACTTGCGCGAGCTGGAACAAAAGTTCCGCGACGTGCCAGGACGGCTTGAACGCATCCGCTTCGTACTGGCGGCCTACAACGGCGGAAGCGGACACGTGCGCGATGCCATGGCCTTGGCCCGCAAGCACGGCAAGAACCCGCATTCGTGGAACGACGTGTCGCCATTCATCCTCGGCCTGGCACACCCGCAATACTACAACGACCCGGTTGTGCAATATGGCTACCTGCGGGGAGAAGAAACTTACGGATATGTGGAATCCATCATGCGCCGCTGGGAGCGTTACCGCACCGTGGGACATGCAGGCCTCTCCGGTGCCGCGCCGGCATCGTCGCGCCGCAACTCACGTGGCGGTTTCAAAAGCAAAGTGCTCAGTGCAGAAGAGCTGGAAGCCAAATCGAAAGAAGAAATCAAATGACACGCCGAGACGAAAAACAGACTCCGCAGCCACAAGACAGGCACCGCTATGCCCCATTCGAACAACGCATACGCCTCACCGTGACCCGATGGGACAACCGTTCCATCTATGGGCGGGACATGAGCCACGGAGAGGGCGGCATAGTGGAAGCACGTTATGCCACGGAATCGTCCGGCGCATTCGCTGCTTTGGCCGGACAACTCTATGAAGGTGCCCAACTCAACCTGCTGTCCGTAGAAGTGAAATCCACAGAAGCCGAAAACGGGCTCGTCCGGCAAATCCTTTTTCCGGAGCTGTTCGTACTGGAGCCGGACTTCCTTATCGACATTACCGCACTTTGTGCCTGCATGAAGCCATACGGGCATTCACCCTACACCTATTTTTTATTCAAGTTCAGCCCGTCTCCCCGATCGGCTGCCATACAAATGGGTAACGCCGCCAACCAGTTCCTTGATGACTGTGTGAACGAACCGGAAAGCGAAGCAGGCACCGACGAAGAAACCCTCTACCTGCGTTCCATCAGGCAGAGTTTCCGCCACGACCCGCTGGCCTGGTCCACCCTGCCGGACATCGACCGCGATTTTTTCGACCGTTGCCGACAACAATTCCACCACATCCGCGACAACGTGCGGCACCATTTCGGCATCGCCCGGATAGACACGAAACACGCACAAGTGCAACTGGAACCCGCCTTCCTCTGTGAAGCCCTCGGGCTGCAAGGACGCATGGACTTGCTGGCAGGAAACGGGGAAAAGCTGATTGAGCTGAAAAGCGGGAAGGCCGACGAATACCCGGTGCGGACGCCCAAATATGAACATCAGATGCAAATGGCGCTCTACAAGGAAATCCTGCATTACAACATGGGGCTTTCCCGCGATGAGGTGCAATCGTTCCTTTTTTACTCCCGCTACCCGCAATGCTATGCCATCGACATGCCACGCGAGGACATCCGCCGCGCCATTGCCCTGCGCAATGCCATCCTGCACCTTGAACGCAGGTTGCGCAATGGGGAATCGCGGCAAATCGTGGATGAGCTCAGAGAAGAACAAATCAATCTCATGGGGCGACGGGACAATTTCTACCTGCGCTACCTGCGCCCCGGCATCATGGAAATCCTCGCCCCGCTCAAACAGGCCGAAGGCGTGGAAGCCGCCTACTTCCACCGTTTCCTGGCGTTCATGGAACGCGAACAATTCCTGGCCAAGGAAGGAAGCGCGGGCGGACATTCCCCCGGCGGATTCGCGGAAACATGGCGGGGAAGCCTTCAGGACAAACTGCAAGAAGGACACATCCTCACCGACCTGGAACTTCATCCGGAAACCGACGAGGAAGGAGCCGTGACGGGGTTCTCCGCCGGCCTGCCCGATTACGGGACCGACTTCCTACCCGATTTCCGCGCAGGCGACATGGTGATGCTCTACGAACGGAACGACAACCGGGACACCGTGGCCCACAAACAGTTTTTCCGCTGCACGGTGGAAAACATCCAGCCACAGAGCATCCACCTGAAACTGGCCTACAAGCAACGCCACGCCGACGTGTTCCCGCAAAAGAGCCGCTATGCCATCGAACCGGGATACATGGATGCCACTTTCAACCAAGCCTATCGCGGACTATTCCAACTACTGAAAGCCCCTAAGGAACGGCGGGAACTTCTCTTAGGGCAACGGTTGCCATCCTTTTCCCGGACAGCCACCCTCCATCGCAATTACCCGGACAAGGCTATCGGCCACATCCTCCTGCAGGCCAAGAAAGCTGACAACTATTTCCTGCTCGTGGGGCCTCCCGGCACTGGCAAAACTTCCGTTGCCCTGAAAGCCATGGTCGAAGAGTTCCTTGCCGACACGCCGCAAAAAAACATCCTGCTCATGGCCTACACCAACCGGGCCGTGGACGAAATCTGCGCCATGCTCTCCGCCCTGGAGCCTATGCCGGACTACATCCGCATCGGCCAGGAAGACTGCTGCGCCCCCGAATTCCGTCCAAAACTAATGCAACAAGCCATCGGAGGGGCCGCGTCGCGCCGCGAGATTTACGAACGACTGGCACCCGTGCGCGTCTTCTGCGGCACGGTCAGCAGCCTTTGCGCACGAACCGAGCTGTTCGCCCTGAAACCGATAGACATCGCCCTTGTGGACGAAGCCTCACAGGTGCTTGAGCCACAACTCCTCCCCCTGCTCTGCGCCACGACGGAAGCCCATCACGGAGATTATAACCTGTCGCGCTGCGCCATTGGCAAATTCATCCTCATAGGAGACCACAAACAACTTCCCGCCGTTGTCATACAACCCCAGGAGGACTCCCGTGTGGATGACCCCGAACTGCAAGCCATCGGACTTACGGACTGTCGCAACTCGCTTTTCGAACGGCTCCACAACCTTTCGCGCATGCAAGGCACAGAAAAAGAAGCCGTGGCCATGCTCCACCGGCAAGGACGCATGCACCCGGAAATCAGCGATTTTGTCAATCGAAAATTCTACGGAGGAAAATTGGCCGCCGTTCCCCTCCCGCACCAGGAAGAAACACTCACGATGGCAAACGGACAAGACCCGTGGACCACATTCGTGTCGCACACCCGCATCGGATTCGTCCCCACCATGCCGGAAGAAGGCCGATTCCATCAAAAAAGCAATCCGCGCGAAGCCGACACGGCGGCACGAATCATCAGCATCCTGCGCCATCTCCACGACGGAATAAGCGGACAACTGTCGCGCCACATCGGCATCATCGTCCCCTTCCGTGCACAAATCGCCTGCATGCGGCAAGCCCTCGCCCCGCTCAACCTTCCCGACATCGGCGAGCTGACCATAGACACCGTAGAACGCTTCCAAGGCAGCCAGCGCGACGTCATCATCTTCAGTGCCACCGTCTGCCGGGAAGACCAACTCGCCTTGCTCTCAGAGCCTGTGCCCGCAGAAGACGGACAAATGGTGGACCGCAAACTCAACGTGGCCCTGACCCGCGCCCGCAAGCAATTTTTCCTCATCGGCGACGAAACGGTACTCAGGCAATGCGAAGCCTACCGCGAGCTGTTGGATTTCATCGGGGAAGAACGCACGTTGCGGCAGTAAAACCTCAGCGCAGAACAAACAAGAACTTTGTTCGCAATAGAAATAGCACTCACTTTGCAAGCAAGGTATCTTATTGGCTCATCGAAGTATATCTTACTTTGAAAGACGAGACAAAACAGGTGGCTCACCATGACATCAAAAATCGGTCATAAGGAACTCACGCAAGTGGATGTGCATGATGCCCGGATATTCGGGCAGGCCGCCGCGATTATCATTCAACGCCGCAAACCCACATGTTGCAACATGCCCAATACAAAAAAGAATTACTACTTTAACAAACATTACCATCCTCCGCAGTTTTGTTTTTCTGTTACTCATACCACTTTTCCGGTCTGTCTCTTCGCAGACAACCAATGGCTTACATACAAATATGCCAAAACAATATGGATAAAAAAGTTAAAGTAAAAAGGAATACCATGTTTTTGCGAAGTCGTTTCTTTGTTATTTTCAATTAAATATGTAATTTTGCTTTTGCATCGGTATATCTCTTCGCAAGAGAGTGCATTTTCTTAAAGACAGAAAACACATGGGCGACAGCATCACATACAAGCTAAAAAGCGGCAAACCGAACAAGTTCCTGAACTTCCTCTCCGGCTTCATGGGAATGGCCGTGCCGGATAGCCTCTACCGCCACAGGTTGCCCACCATGCTGGCTGAAGCCCACAAGAGGCCGGACGCGGAATATATCCGAAATCGAGTGGACTACTATATCAAACTCCAGACCTCTTTCCACATCAAAGACGAGGACAAGGTGGAGAAATCGCGCAGTTGGCTGCACTACACCGGACGGATAGGCGACTACAAGCGGGACATGTTCCACACCGCCTACTACCTTGACCAACACGACGTGACCCGTTGGTTTCCCAAGGATTTCCGTTGGAATTTCTGCCCCGGAGACGTTTATTTCACACCGGAAGAACCCACCATTGTGAAAAGCCGGTTGCTGGAGGGGAACAACAGCAACTCCGTCATCCTCAAACTGGACAAGTTGCGCCACTTCATGTTCGTGCACGACCCCATCCCCTTCCGTGAGAAAAAAGACATGGCCATCTTCAGGGGAAAAATCCGCCAAAGCCGGGTGCGGACAAAGTTCCTGGAAATGTATTTCGGCCATCCGATGTTCGACTGCGGCGTGGTGGGACGCAACGAAGGATGCCCGGAAGAATGGATGACCCCCAAAAGAACCATCCGCGAACATTTGGATTACAAATTCATCATGGCACTCGAAGGAAACGACGTGGCCTCGAACCTGAAATGGGTCATGTCTTCCAACTCGTTGGCCGTCATGACGCGTCCCACGTGCGAGACATGGTTCATGGAAGGGACACTCCGTCCCGGCTACCACTACATAGAAGTACGTGAAGACTTTGCCGACCTGCCTGAGAAACTGCGACATTACATCGAGCATCCGGACGAAGCGGAGGAGATTATCCGCCACGCCCACGAATATGTGCGCCAATTCCAGGACCACAAACGGGAAGAACTCATCTCATTGCTCGTGATGGACAAATATTTCCAACTCTCCGGACAAAAATAAAACCACATGATACATATCGCCTGCAACATCGACAGCAACTACGTGCGGCACTGCGCCGTGACCCTCGTGTCTCTGTTCGAAAACAACAAGAAAGAACAGTTCATGGTTCATGTCATTGCCGACAACCTGCAAGAGAGCCTGCAAAAAACGCTCGAAAACCTCTGTGCACAATATCAAAACCACATCGCGTTCTACCCACCATCCCTAGAACTTCTGAAAGGATTTGAAATCAGAAAATTCAGCAAACGGATTTCCATGGCGACATATTACCGTTGCCTTCTTTCGGATATCTTGCCACGAGACATCGAACGGGTGCTATATCTAGATTGTGATATTGTCGTGTTGGGAAATATCCGCCCGTTCTACGACATAGCTCTTGACGACATCGGTGCCGCGGCCGTAGAAGACACAGGATGCAAGGAAGCTCACAGGTATGATATTCTGCAATATCCCATGGAATACTCTTACTTCAACGCAGGCGTACTGCTCATCAACCTTGAATATTGGCGCACCCATAATGTGCCAAAGGCTTGTGCGGACTACTTTCACAAGTATCCTGAACGAATCCTCTTCAACGACCAGGACCTGCTAAATAGCTTGCTTTACCAACACAAAACTTTCGTGCCTCTGAAATGGAACATGCAAGACGGATTTTACCGGAACACCAAAGCGTTTTCCAGTGAATGGTACAACGTCCATGCCGAGGAGCTGAAGCATCCCGTCATCCTGCACTACACCAACCGCAAGCCTTGGGACTACGACAGCCAACACCCTCTGCGGAATGAATACTTCAAATATCTGGACTTGACTCCATGGAAAGGCGAACGCCCTTGGCACAGCCCCGTCCAACGCATAAAACGTTTTTTTCGCCTCTTGCCTTTTCATGCAGGCTTGAGAAAGCCCAAATACATCAACCTTGCACAATTGAAAGAACGACAGGAAAGATAACTATTGAATCCCATTTTCTATGCACGGAACGAACTTTTCCCAAAAGCCCACACGGCTTTTGTGCATGAAACCGTGGCATCCCATTGGGAGACGGCAACCATTCAACTCATAGCATAACCTTGGTTTCAAGTCAAATGCGAAAGACATGGCTGTTTCCACATCCGGATAACAGAATCCCTCAGGCACCAAAGCCCAAAAAATATCTTCGTTATGCATCCCGTCCGAATGGCGGTTAAAATCCGCAACCACATCAGCATACCGAACACAAGCATCAGCAAAAGCCGAAACTTTTCGCAAACACAAGCCACCATTACCGATGCGCCCATACATCCGCACCCGGGAAATGCCGCCTCCGAATTCGGAAATTTTCCCTTTCAACCATATAAACTGTTTCAACGGGAAATGACGATAACGCGGACGCATTGGCCAAGGCGCAGCCACCAAATCGTATCCTTTGGCACACCATTCTGCCAATTCATCCCGGAATATCCAGGCATCAGTGTGGCAAATCAAGATATACTCGCAATCGGAAAACAAATCATAGAAACTCTTGGACATCATCATTTCGTTATATCCCTGGATTCCCCGTTTCGTCCCCAACCAATCAGGAGACACTTCAACGAGTTCGGCTTGCGGGTGAGCCTGAGCATACTTCTCCATATTCAATCCACGAGGATAAAGGAAACATATTGGATACGCAGAAAGCATGCGGAGGTTGTTATCCAATGCCGCATGTTCCCACGTCGCAATATTTTCCTTATAAAAAGGAATCACCACCTTTAGCAACATCTTTTTCATCCGTAGTTCCATCTATTTTATCAGATTTCCGACAACATATAAATCCTTGAATGCCTCTTTTGAGAAAGCATAAACGACCGGAAGCAAAGGTACATAATTAATTGATGACAACAAAGGAACAATGCAATAAAAGAAGACGAAACGGCTACAGTGAAGAGAGAGGAAACGACGCTCCTCCCGCCATGATTTTCACAAGGAGACCCGGAAGAGTCCACCCGGAAAGGATGGAAGATGTCTTACTGACACCATTAGAAACTTTACTTTTAAAAAACATCCCGATTAAACACGACACTACAAACGATCCTTTTTCGCCGTCACCACCCAGGGAAACAACCTCAAGAACTGGTTACGTCGTTCCAGCCAATAGTCAGCCACTCCTGATTGAAGAGTGTCGGAAAGGTAAGCATACAGCTTCTCCTGCTCATCCCTCGAAAGGTGCATCCGCCTGATTTTGCGAAACAGCAACCCCCGGCGCAAACGTTTCTTATACATCGGCAATGCCGGGAGGCACGACTCCATCCTCCTGACGATTTGCACATCTTCCCTTATACCGTCCCCATGGTTATGTGAAGCTACAGTCGCTTTCGCAGGATGCTGGCGAAAAAAATTCAGTTTCCGATAAACCTCCACGACCTTTCCTTGCAACGCCATCTCGAACCAAAACATCCAATCGCCACAGAAACGCATCGTAACGAAGGACATGTCCGGCAACCGCAACGCATAATCGCGCCGGAAAATCGCGCCGCTGGCATTGATGATGTAATTCTTCCAATACAGGTTATGTTCCGCGTATGCCTTCCCGTCGAAACAAGCACAAAGTTTCTTTCCCCGCCTGCCCCAATGGTTCACGTCACGCTGTTCCACCCTACCATCCGCATCAAATAGTTCCGACCCGGCAAAGCAGACCGCCACGTCGTCATAGTGTTCCGCCAAGGAGACGCAGGTTTCCAAGAAGTCCGGACGGGCATCGTCATCGGCTTCCGCGATCCACACATATTTCCCACGTGCAAGCCGTATGCCCCGTAACCATTGTACGAAAGGACTCCCCGAATTTTCCCTATTGACAACGAGCTGAGAAACATGCTCATGGCCGCGAAACCGCTCCAGCACCTCCACACTTCCGTCCGTGGAAGCATCATCCAAAAGGATAAGCTCATAATCCGTGAAAGTTTGTTGCAACACCGATTCTATACGCCGCGTCAGATAGCGCGCATAATTGTAATTAGGGATGACCACACTGACCAAAGGCTGCTTCTTTTCCATCGTTCCAACTATTTTTCCTGTCATTGCATCTTTCCTAACCTCTCACGCACCCCGTCCCGGTAAGCTTTCCATAAACGTGGCAAGTCGCTCCAGCGGTAAGCATCCGAGAAAGGTGCCGTGAACACAGCGACAACCAAATAACCGAGCACATTGTTGAAGCCACGGAGGTACCTCACCGCCCAATTACGGCCATAACGGTGATTCAAATAGGCCGAATTACGGATTTGATAAAAACGCTTCCACTTTTTCTTCTTATTGCGCTCCGCCCACGTATCGTTGGAAAAGAATTTTTCCTTATCCATCAGGGCGTCAGGGATATACAATATCTTATAACCGGCTGAAACCGCGCGCAGGCAATAGTCCGTGTCATCACAGAAAATGAAAAGTTCCCTGTTTGGAAAGCCGATTTTGTCCACCACTTCGCGCCGGACAAACAAACCTTCGAAAGCCGTGCCGCTGATTTCCACCGGAGCGTCCACCTGCATTTTGGCCAAACGCTCATGATACATGGACGCAAACGGATTCGTCAGATTGAAAGACAAGAAATCGTTGGTGAAAACCCGCCCTTCCATCAAACGGCGCGGGGCCAATATCCCTGTTTCGGGATTGCCCGTATAAGGCAACATACGCTCCATGCAATCCTCGCGCGGAAAGACATCGTCATCCATACACCAAATCCAATCGGCCCCGGCCCGGCAAGCGGCCTGCATTCCGGTGTAAAATCCGCCCGAGCCTCCGACATTCTCTTGGGAGATTACCACAATGCCCTGCTGGCCGGACAACCATTCCCCCGTTCCGTCCGTACTCCCGTTGTTCACCACGATGATGGTGTCCACCGGCTTGTTCCGCCTCAGGCAGGAAACGTTACGTTTCAACAATGCCAAGCGGTTATAAGTCACGACTACAGCTATGATTTTCATCAGCGTATGAATCTTCAATAAAGGCCATCTATCTTGCCCGGCTGGGTGCTCCGATAGGCACGCATCAGACGGTAACAGGTTTCCGGGTCGAACCCCCTCACTGCCGCGTATTCCTCGGCCAAAAGGCGATGCATGTGAGGGGTTGCGGGCAGGCGCTCGAAGTTCTTGCATCCCCTTTTCAAGTCAATCGGCCCGATATACATGCGGTTCAAGTCCACAATGTCAATCTTGACCCCCTCGGCAGTCTTTTGGAACAAGATGTTCCCGCGTCCGTAGTCCTTATGGGCATAACCATGCTCATGCAATATTCCGGTTATCCGCCCCACTTCGCGCACGACTTCGTCCGCATAATCAAAATCCCTGTAAAATAAATCATTATACACATAAGGGCAAGTGGAAGCGAGCGTCACATAATAACTGCGGTCAAACAACAACCCCCTCCGCACATTCAGGTATCCCACGGGAAACGGCGTTCCCACCCCGACATGCAAATACATGCAAGCATGGTCGTAGGACCGTTTGGCCTTCGACGGGCGAAACACCCCATACACAAAACGGTTCACCAGGTTTGGGCGATGAAAAGACTTCACGACCAAGTCATGCTCCCCGCACCTCATCCGGCGCAGTTCGTTACGTCCCTTATAAATCACCTCACCTTCCCCGGCTGCGAAACGTTCGGGCAAGGATTGCATGAACGCCTCCAGCCCGCGGTAATCCGGATGGAGCACCAATGTCCGGTGCGCAAACACATTGGAAACTTGTCGCCTGAATGAAACCATCCCTATTCAAATTTTATCCAAACCTTTCGTAAACTTCAACCAATAATATTTCAACGGGTTCTTGTATTTCAGTTGCTTCCACGGACGGCTTCCGTGAGGGCGATGCCACACGGGAAGCGTGGTGAAAAGGTAATTGCGGAATCCGGCCTTCAAAGCTTCATGGGAAATGGTCACGTCAAACCAGTTCTTGGAAGAGTCCAGTTGGCCGAAATCATACTTGCTCAGGAATGCAGGAGTGAGCAAAGAGCAGCAGAAGCTACAATGCTTCTTCTCTGGAAAGACTTGGTTCTCGCGTCCCTTGGCATACAAATACGGATAATTTATCACGCCGTCCTCATCCGTCGTGACGGCAGCGGCGATGGCACAATCCGGTCGCGCCGCCGCGCCGTCGAAAAGCCCCTGCAATGTATTTTCCTTCACCACCACATCCGACTCCACGATAAGCAGCCCGGCATCCTCCGCCAAGGCCTCGCGTTGCGCCATCTGCAACACCAGCAAATAGTTGGGCGAGGGATGGGTCGTCAAGTCGGAAAGATGAACCAACCTGAATCCCGCCTCTTGCGAGGCCGCCTCCAGCCGCGCCGTGTTCTCCGCCGTGCTGAAATCATTATATAAGGTATAAGTGAAGGGCACACTCGTTTGGGAAGCCAGCACAGCCTTCACCGTTTCAAGTGTGAAGTCAATGGAATCCTTCACCGGCGTGATTACATGCAATTTCTTCATTTCTTCCGCTTTTTTATGACTTATCCGCCAAATTCACGTTTGCACAAGGCCAATGCCGCAGCCACGGTATCATCCATGTCTGCATAAACATACTGCCCAAGCCTTCCTCCGAACAAGACTTTTTCCTGACCTCCGGCCAATTCTTGGTATTGGCGGAACACAGCGTTATTATGGCTGTCGTTCACCGGATAGTAAGGTTCTTTTCCAGGCAAGAATGTGTCGGGATATTCATACGTAATGACAGTCGTCGGCTGTGTACCATATTCAAAATGCTTATGTTCAATGACACGAGTGTATGGCACCTCACGCCCCGTATAGTTCACCACGGCATTCCCCTGAAAGTCTTCCATGTCGAGACGCTTGTGTTCAAAGCGAAGGCTACGGTATTCCAATCTCCCGAAGCGGAAATTGAAAAATTCATCAATGCACCCCGTGAACAAGATGCGGACGGCCGCCGCATCCCATTCCGCCCGGCGGGCAAAATAGTCTTCGCCCAGCCTCACTTCCACGCCATCCAGCAAAGCGTCTGTCAACACGTCATACCCCCCCTTGGGAATCCCTTGGTAAGCATCATTGAAATAATTGTTGTCGAAAGTGAAACGGAAAGGCACACGCTTGATGATGAACGCCGGAAGTTCCGTGGCCGGGCGTCCCCACTGCTTCTCCGTATAGCCTTTAATCAATGTTTCGTAAATGTCCTTCCCGCACAACCCGAGAGCCTGTTCTTCCAAATTGGCCGGCTCCCCGGCATGGGCGTATGCCGCCCGCTGGCCGGCTATCTTCGCCTTGGCCTCCGCCGGTGTCTTCACGCCCCAAAGCTGGTAAAAAGTATTCATGTTGAAAGGCATGTTATACAGTTTCCCGCCAAAGCTGGCCAACGGCGAATTGGTAAAACGGTTGAACTCCGCAAAACGATTCACGTAATTCCACACTTCCCTGTTGTCCGTATGGAAAATATGCGCACCGTATTGATGCACCATGATGCCGTCCACGTTTTCGCAATGGATATTCCCACCGCGGTGCGTACGCTTGTCTATCACAAGGCAACGTTTTCCCGCCTTTTTCGCTTCGTGGGCAAACACGGCGCCAAAAAGCCCCGCGCCCACAACCAAATAATCATATTTCTCCATACGAGCCAAAATCATCCTACCCTTCAAACATTTCCGTGAACCTGCCGTTGCCGTTCGAGCCATTCCTCTTTCGTCCGCTTCCAACGTTTGTGTGTCCACAGCCAATATTGCGGTGCCTTCCGAATCATCCGCTCCAAATATTGCATGAACAAAGCCGTCACGTCGTAATCCGTCACAGGTGTGGAAGGTGTCTCCATCCGGCGGAACGTACATTCATAATACCCCCGGCGCGGACGCGACATCTCACCAAAGAAATAAGCCGCTCCCACTTGTCGCCCGATTTGTTCAGCACCCGTAAACACCGCCGTCTCGCGATGGAGGAAAGGCACGAAAAAATGCATGCTCTCCCATTTTGGCAATTGGTCGGAAATGAATCCGACCATGGTGGGACGCTGCTCCCGCTTCAACTGCACAATGCGCCGCAACGTGGCACGCATCGGGATGGACTCACCGCCGAACCGCCCCCTGAGTTCCAGGAAAAAACGATCCACCGCCTTGTTATATATAGGGTGGTAAATCTGGGCACAATGGATAGAAGGGGAAACGAACCAAGACATAGACGCTATCCACTCCCAATTGCAATAATGCCCCAAATAAATGAAAACAAAAGGATGCCCTTCCTTATGGAAGGCGTCTTCCAGTTGCTCCAGCCCCTTGAACGTGATGCGCTTCGCCATGGACTTCCGGGAAACTGTTATCAGCTTCAATGTCTCAAAGACGTAATCACAAAAGAAATGATAAAACTTCCTTTCAATCCCCCGCAATTCCTTCTGCGGCTTTTCCGGAAAAGACCCCGCGATGTTCTCCCGCGCCACATCACGACGGTAGCGCACCACGTGATACACAAAAAAATAGAGCACGTCGGACAAAAGATACAGCAACCAGAACGGCAACAAAGACACCAAATGGCCAAAGCCATATACTGCCCAATATTGCAACTTCGTCCGCCGGTCTTCTCGCATGTCCTCTCCTGTCCTTTTTGAAAGAATGTTGCAAAGCTAAACAAACTTTTTCGAATCGGCAATAAATCTCTGATAAAAACTCATTAACTTTGCAACATGAAAATAGTGGTGGACGATAAAATCCCGTTTATCCGGGAAGCCGTAGCGCAAATCGCAGACCAGGTCGTTTACAGGCCGGGAAAAGACATCTGCCCCGAAGATGTGCGGGATGCCGACGCCTTGATTGTCCGGACACGCACACATTGCGATGCGACCTTGCTGCAAGGCAGCAAGGTGTCTTTTATCGCGACGGCCACTATTGGATACGACCATTTGGATACTGACTTTCTGAAAAAGGCACATATCGCCTGGACAAATTGCCCGGGCTGCAATGCCGGTTCCGTGGGACAATACCTGCGTTCATGCCTTCTCTTGCTGGAAAAAGAAAAAGGATACGACCTGACACAAACAACCATCGGGCTGGTCGGCGTGGGACATGTGGGACATGCCGTAATTGAGGCTATCCGCCCGCTCGGGGTGCGCATTCTTTTGAACGACCCGCCACAAGCCGAAACCTTGCAACAAGCGGGGCAAGCGGCCGACATGTTCCTGAGCCTGGAAGAGCTGCAAGCACAGTGCGACATCATCTCGTTCCACACGCCGCTCATTCTTAATGGGAAACACCCCACATACCACCTGGCAGACAAACATTTCTTCGACAAACTTGCGCGCAAGCCCGTCATCATCAACACCAGCAGGGGCAGTGTGATTGACAACAAAGCCCTGCTCCAATCTCTTAAAGAAGGGCAAATAAGAGATGCCATCATCGACACTTGGGAAAATGAGCCGGACATCAACCAGGAACTGCTACACCTTATATATATAGGCACCCCGCATATCGCCGGATATTCCGCCGATGGCAAAGCCAACGCCACGCGAATGGCACTGACAGCCTTGTGCCGCCATTTCCACCTTCCGGCCAATTTCCAAATCCATGCCCCCAAACTGCCCCGGAATGCCATACCTTACCCCTTTGCACCTGAAAAAGAACTGGCCTTGGAACTGTACAACCCACATACAGACAGCATGAAGCTGAAAAACCATCCCGAACTGTTCGAAGACTTGCGGGGCAATTACCCCTTACGAAGAGAAATCCCGGAAATCATTACGTAAAAAGCCCTTTTTCTTGCACAAAGCATACCCTGGTGTGCAAAAACAAGTAAATTATTCCACAAAATCCTTGCATAAGTGAGAAAAAAAAAGTTCCTTTGCAGCGGAATTACTAGAATTACATTAACAATAATCAAAAAATTACAACTATGTCTGAATTAGAATCTAAAGTAAAAGCAATCATCGTGGATAAATTGGGCGTTGACGAAGCAGAAGTGGTGCCCACAGCAAGTTTTACCAACGATTTGGGTGCTGACTCATTGGATACCGTGGAATTAATCATGGAATTTGAGAAAGCATTCGGCATCAACATTCCCGATGACCAGGCAGAGAAGATTACGACTGTGGCAGACGCCATCAGCTACATCGAAGCCAACACGAAATAAGAAAGTTTCCCACAAACATTTATAATGGAATTAAAAAGAGTTGTTGTAACGGGTATAGGAGCTATCACGCCTCTAGGCAATTCCGCCGAAGAAACATGGAAAAACATGGTGGCGGGTGTAAGCGGCGCGGGGCCTATCACGTACTTTGACGCGTCTTTGTTCAAGACCCATTTCGCCTGCGAGGTGAAAGGGTTTAACGCCAATGACTTCATTGACCGCAAAGAGGCCCGCAAGATGGACTTATATACCCAATATGCAATTGCTGCGGCAAAAATGGCCGTCGAAGACTCCAACGTGGATTTGGACACGCTTGATAAAAACAATGTCGGCGTGGTCTTCGGGGTCGGCATTGGCGGCATCCACACTTTTGAGGAAGAAGCAGGAGCGTATGCAGTCTCGGGAGCTGAACTGGGACCGAAATACAGCCCGTTCTTCATACCCAAGATGATTGCCGACATCGCCAGTGGCCACATTTCCATCATGTATGGTTTCCATGGGCCGAATTATACCACCACTTCAGCGTGTGCGTCGTCCACCAATGCTTTGGCCGATGCTTTCAACCTTATCCGCCTGGGTAAGGCCAGCATGATTCTGAGCGGAGGAGCCGAAGCGGCCATCTGGCCGGCTGGCGTAGGTGGTTTCAATGCCATGAAAGCATTGTCAACCCGCAACGATGACCCGGCACATGCGTCACGCCCGTTCAGTGCCAGCCGCGACGGCTTTGTCATGGGCGAAGGTGCAGGTTGCCTGATTCTGGAAGAATTGGAACATGCAAAGGCGCGTGGTGCCAAGATTTACGCGGAAATGGCCGGTGCAGGCATGTCGGCGGATGCCTACCACATCACGGCATCCCATCCGGAAGGCTTAGGCGCCAAGTTGGTCATGGAAAGGGCATTGGAAGATGCCGGGATGATGCCGGAAGACATTGATTATATCAATGTGCACGGCACTTCGACCCACGTGGGAGACATCTCGGAAGCCAAAGCCATCAAGGAGCTCTTCGGTGAACATGCCTACAAGCTGAACATCAGTTCCACAAAGTCCATGACAGGCCACTTGTTGGGTGCTGCGGGTGCTGTGGAAGCCATGGCCAGCGTGATGGCGGTCAACCAAGACATCGTGCCCCCGACCATCAACCATGAAGAGGAAGACAAGGACGAGGAAATCGACTACAACCTGAACTTCACCTTCAACAAGGCCCAACAGCGGACTGTACGTGCTGCATTGAGCAACACGTTTGGTTTCGGAGGACACAACGCATGTGTGATTTTCAAGAAATACACTGAATAAACCGTGTATTTAGAAAACCTGATAGAAAGAATAAAGCTCCCTTTTCGGAAGGAAAAGGAGCTTTATTCTTCTTTCTATAAAATATTGGGATTCTACCCCGGGCATATCCAATATTACGAGCAAGCATTGCACCATAAGTCATCTTCCATCAGGAAGGAAGGTTCCAAAATCAACAACGAACGGCTCGAGTTCTTGGGCGATGCCATTCTCGATGCCGTGGTGGGCGACATTGTATTCCGGCATTTCTCCGGAAAGCACGAAGGATTCCTCACCAACACCCGCAGCAAAATCGTGCAACGGGAATCTCTGAACAGGCTTGCCATCGAAATCGGGCTGGACAAACTCATCATCTCTTCCACCCACTCCTCAACGCACAACAACTACATGTATGGCAACGCTTTCGAGGCTTTGGTCGGCGCGGTCTATTTGGACAAAGGTTATTCCTATTGCATGCGTTTTATCGGGCAACGCATCATGACGCGCCTTATCAACATCGACACCGTGGCCTACAAAGAAGTCAACTTCAAAAGCAAACTCATCGAATGGGGGCAGAAAAAACGTGTCGGAGTCACCTTCAACCTTATTGAAGAAGACAAAGAAGACGACAGTTCGCCTGTATTCATCACCCAAGTGAACATAGAAGGTGTGACATGCTGCACCGGCAAAGGCTATTCAAAAAAGGAAAGCCAGCAGTTAGCGGCAAAAGACACAATCGCATTGCTTAAAAAATCGCCCAAAATTGTTGAAAACATCCTTGCCAATAAAAAACAAAGGGAAGCACTAATAGAACAACCTGCAAAAGAAGAGGAAAACAGGGTGGAAATCACCCCGGAAAGTCATATACCCACCCTTGGACAAACTGAATTTGACCTTTCCGACATCAAGATTTCCGCACACGCCAGGAACAAAGAAGAGATTGTGGCCGCCGCCGAAGCCGCAGCATTCCAATCGTAATCTTTTGTGGAGGGATTCGGCTATCCACCCATTAAAAACTGTATAATCTTCGTTATTCTGATAACTTTAAACTACTTTTGCACCGAATAATAGAAAGATTCCTGTGGAAACGCAATATGAATAGGACAAAACTTATCAATTGTTTTCTTTCCGGAAGGCGGAAAAAGATTTCCCAGCAATATGGCCTCCGGGCGGAAGAACTGCAAGTAAAAGTACTCCAACACCTCATCAAACAAGCCGCCCACACGACATGGGGGAAAATGCACGGATTCGACAAGGTGAAAGATTATGACGCGTTCGCCGCCTCCTCGCCGGTCAACACTTACGAAGAACTCAAAGGATATATCGACCGCATGCGGCACGGGGAAAAGGACATCCTTTGGCCGGGACAAGTGCGATGGTACGCCAAGTCATCTGGCACGACAAACGACAAAAGCAAATTCATCCCCGTGAGCCGCGAATTCCTGCGCGACACGCACTACCAAGGCGGAACGGACAGCGTGGCCATGTACCTTGCCAACAACCCGCAAAGCCGGATGTTCGACGGGAAAGCCTTGATTCTTGGCGGAAGCCACAGTCCGAACTACGACCTGCCCCACAGCCTCGTGGGCGATTTGAGCGCGGTGCTGATTGAGAATGTCAGTGCCTTCGTCAACCATTTCCGCGTCCCCTCGAAAGACATCGCCCTCTTAAGCGACTTCGAGAAGAAGCGCGACCTCATAGCCCGCGCCACGCTCCACGAAAACGTGACAAGCCTGAGCGGCGTACCTTCATGGATGATGTCCGTATTGGACCGCATCTTGGAAATTTCCGGGAAAAAACACATCAGCGACGTGTGGCCCAACCTCGAAGTGTTCTTCCATGGCGGCGTAGCTTTCACGCCCTATCGCAAGCAGTACCAACAGCTTATCCCGAAACCTGACATGCACTACATGGAAACCTATAATGCCAGCGAAGGTTTTTTCGGGCTTCAGACCGACCTGGGAGACAGGGCCATGACGCTGATGATCGACTACGGCGTGTTCTATGAGTTCATCCCAATGGAAGACTTGGAGAAAGAGCACCCGCGTGTAGTCCCGCTCTGGGGCGTGGAAACGGGGAAGAACTACGCCATGGTCATCAGCACCTCGGCCGGCCTGTGGCGATACCTGATTGGCGACACCGTGAAGTTCACCGAAAAGTCGCCCTACAAGTTCATCCTCACGGGACGCACCAAGTTCTTCATCAACGCTTTTGGCGAAGAACTGATTGCCGACAATGCGGAGAACGGGCTGAAGGCGGCCTGCGACGCCACGGGGGCACAAGTGCGCGAATACACCGCCGCGCCCGTCTTTATGGACGAAAAAGGCCGGTGCCGCCACCAATGGCTGATAGAATTTGCACAAGAACCCGACTCGCTCGGACACTTCTCCGACGTGTTGGACCGCACACTGCAGGAAATCAATTCGGATTACGAGGCAAAACGCCAAAAGGACATCACCCTGCAACATTTGGAAATCATCCACGCCCGAAACGGTTTGTTCAACGATTGGCTGAAATCCAAGGGAAAACTCGGTGGGCAACACAAGATTCCACGCCTGAGCAACACGCGTGACATCATCAACGAACTCTTATCCATGAACCATTAAACGGCCGCGCCATGCACAAACCCACACCACGCCCGCTCATCACCGCCCTTGCCGCGCTCTTGTTGGCCGCCTGCGCCAGCATCGGCAATCCCGAAGGCGGAGGTTATGACATCATCCCTCCGAAGGTCGTGAAGTGCCAACCGGAAAACATGACCACGGGCAGCAAGGAAAAACGGCTGACACTGACTTTCGACGAATACATCGTCATTGAAAATGCCTCGGAAAAGGTGGTCGTTTCCCCGCCCCAAAAGGAAATGCCGGAAATCCGGACCGGCGGCAAGAAAATACACATCACCCTCTATGACACCCTGCGCGAAAACACGACCTACACCATAGACTTCGCGGACGCTATCGTGGACAACAACGAAGGAAACCCCATGGGCAACTTCACCTACTCCTTCTCCACGGGCGACCACATCGACACCATGCAGGTCTCCGGAACATTGCTCGAAGCCGAAAACCTGGAACCGGTGAAAGGCATGCTCGTCGGGCTATACGAAGACTTGGCGGACACGGCCTTCACGACCCGTCCTTTCGCGCGCGTGGCACGCACCGACGGACGCGGACGCTTCTCCATCAAAGGCGTGGCACCGGGCAAATACCGCATCTACGGGCTGCAAGACATGGACGGCGACTCGCGTTTCTCGCAAAAAGCCGAGAAAATCGCATTCGACACCATCATCATCGAACCGTCCTGCGGCCCGGACAGCCGCTTGGACACCGTGTGGACGGACTTGGACAGCACTGCCATCGACACCGTCAAGACCGTCCACTTCACCCATTTCTATCCCGACAACATCGTCCTGAGGGCTTTCACCGAAGAATTCCAGGAACTCCACCTGCTGAAAACCGAACGCCCTATCCCGGACATGTTCACCCTCTATTTCACAGCACCGTCCGACACGCTCCCGCTCATCAAAGGACTGAACTTCGACATGGACAACTGCGGACTGATACTGGAACGTTCGGCACACAACGACACGCTGACCTATTGGATTACCGACACATTGGTGTCCGACAAAGACACTTTGTCGTTCAGCATGACCTATCTGGATACCGACACATTGGGAAAGCTCGCATGGCGCACCGACACGCTCGACCTCACGCCAAAAGTCACCCGCAAACGCCAACGGGAAGACCTGCAGAAAAAAATCGACGACTGGAAAGACCAGCAAAAAAAAGCACGCAGGCGGCAAAAGGAAAAATACGTGCCGGAACCCAACCCGTTCCTCCGCGAGGAACTCGGCTACAAGATGCAGCCATCCGGAAGCATCGCTCCCATGGAGAACATCCGTTTCACTTTCGACGAACCTGTCGCCCACGTGGACACGACCGCATTCCGGTTCTACAAACAAAAGGACACGCTTTGGCTCGAAGAACCCTACCTGTTCCTGCCTGTGGAAAACGACATGAGAAGTTACACGCTCTACGCCGAATGGCATCCGGGAGAAAAATACAGGTTTGAAGCCGACAGCAACGCGGTGACCAGCATCTTGGGCAAGCTGAGTGCCCCCATCAAGAAAGACATCACCGCCACACCCGAAGAAGAATTCAGCTCGCTGTTCGTACGTCTCATCATGCCCGACACCGGTGTCGTGGTGCAACTGATGGACAAAAGCGACAAGGTGGTGCGCTCCGTCAAAGCTGCGGACGGCCGCGCGGACTTCTTCTACCTCAGCCCGGCGGAATACTACTTGCGCCTCTTCATCGACCGCAACGGTGACGGGAAATGGACTACCGGCCTCTACGAAGAGGGGCGGCAACCCGAAGAAGTGTTCTATTTTCCCAAACCCCTGTTGCTGCGCGCACGTTGGGAAGTGGAACAGGACTGGGAGCCACGGGCCATCCCGCTGGAAAAGCAGAAACCGGAAGCCATTACCAAACAGAAGCCCGACTCGGAAAAGCGCATCAAACGCCTCGAGGCACAACGGGAATACGAAAGGGAACAACGGGAACGGAAAAGAAAGTAAGTAACCAAAAACAACATAAACGATGAAAAAAGCCATCTTTATATTGCTCCTTGCGCTATGCGCGGGAACATTCACGGGCCTCAAGGCGCAGTGCACGGCGGAAAACCTGGCTTTCTCCGCAGGCGAGAACTTGTCCTACAAGCTCTATTTCAACTGGAAATTCATTTGGGTGACGGTGGGCAGTGCCAACATGAGCATCAAAAACACAAGCTACCAAGGCCACGACACCTACCAATGCGACCTTATCACGCGCGGCAACCGCATGGCCGACCGCCTCTTCGTGTTGCGCGACACGCTCATCAGCGTGGTGGACAAGGAACTCGTCCCCTACTACTACCGCAAGGGTGCCCTTGAAGGAGACCGCTACACGGTGGACGAGGCGTGGTACAGCTACGAGGGGGGCAAAAACCATGTGAAGCTGCGCTTCAAGACCCACCGCGACGAAATCCGGGAAAGCGAGCAGCAAAGCAACCTTTGCGTCTATGACATGCTCAGCATGATGCTCCGCGCCCGCTCTTTCGATGCTTCCGATTACAAGGTGGGACAGAAAATCCACTTCCCCATGGTCGATGGCGGGAAGGTGGAAGAACAGACGTTGATATACCGGGGGAAAAAGACGTTCAAGATGGAGGAAAGCAAAACCAAATACCGCTGCCTCGTCTTTTCCTTCGTGGAATACGAGGACGGCGAGGAACAGGAAGTGGTCACGTTCTACATCACCGACGACCTCAACCACCTTCCCGTGCGCCTCGACATGTACCTGCGCTTCGGCTCCGCCAAGGCTTTCCTGACCGAAGCCAAGGGTGTGCGCAACCCGCAGACCTCCATCATCAAGTAGAAACCCACAAGACATACAAAAAAATACCATGAAAAAGTCCGATTTCGCCTTCATCGCGGTCATCCTCGCGATTTTCGCCCCGTTCGCCCTCTCAGAGACGCTCTACGGCTGGTACAAATCCTTCAATGCCGAACACGGCATGGTGATGAGTTTCCTGAAGTTTGCCATCCTTTCCACGGCCGGCGAGTTGCTGGGCCTGCGCCTCAGTGCCGGCGTTTACCTGAAACGGGGATTCGGAGTGTGGCCCCGCGCCGTGGTGTGGGGCATCTTGGGTATGGGCATCAACCTGGCCATGATTATTTTCTCCAACGGTGTGCCGGTGGCCCTCGAATATTGCGGGTTGCAAGGGGCAACTGCGGCCATGGCCGGCCCGGTTACCCTGATGAAAGTGTTGACAGCCCTCTGCATTTCCATCGGGATGAACGGCATCTTCGCCCCCGTGTTCATGACGTTCCACAAGATTACCGACACCCACATCCTGGCCTGCGGAGGCTCGTTGCGCGCCTTGGCCACCCCCATCCCGATGGCCCGCATCATGACCGGGCTGAACTGGGACGCGCAGTGGAATTTCGTGTTCAAGAAAACCATCCCCTTCTTTTGGGTGCCCGCCCACACCATTACGTTCCTGCTCCCGGGCGAGGCCCGCGTGTTGTTCGCAGCCCTGCTGGGTGTGGTGCTCGGCGTGTTGTTGGCCGTGGCCGCACGGATGAAAAGCAAAGGATGAATCCCATGATAGGAGCGGAAATCACATTGGAAGGCCAAAGCCCCGTCACGGTAGCCGCCGACAACGCCTACATCTTCATCTTTTGCGGAGGAAAAGCCGACGACAGCCTGACAGCCGGAGGAAGCAACGTTACCGAATTTCTCCGTTGGTTCGACTTCCGGAAGTTGCACGTGGGTGACAAAATCAAAATACGCATCGTGGAGACGGAACAGGCCTCGCCCCCACTGCAAATCAAGCCGCAAGACCTCAAACAGATGAAACAACGTTACGAGGCACTGAAAGCCGAACTGAAGGCCAAGGGACTCATCAAATAAAACAACCATGAAAGGGCTCGTCATCAAAAGCACCACGTGGGACGGCGAAACCTACAAGGTCGCCGCCACGGAAGGCATCCACTTGTCGGTGGAAATGTCATACCGCTACGGTGCAATATGGTGTCCTTCCGGGGACAACGGAAAAGAATCCTACAGTTGGCGAGGAGGAGACTTGGACGTGGGCGATGAAGTGGAAATCCGCGTGGCCGAAATCACGCCGGAAGAAATCACGCCGCCCACTGAAATCCACAAGCAGGGAACCGTCCCGCCCCTGTCAAAGATTGACGACCCCGAACTATGGGCAGACAAGCTGTACACCTACCTGCGCTACAAGAAAATTTTGGAAGACGAGGGGCTGATATAGACGCATTCTCTGCACCCGGAGCCGCCGCATGGGATTCCCGCCGCGTGGAATTTGTAATCCCATGCAACATATCAGGATTTTCAATCCGAAAAAGATATACCGCTGATTGCATTAACCTGGACTGCACACATCTAAGCCCTTGCGGACTTGCGGATTCGAAAATCCGCCGCAGCGTACAGCTTGCAAATCCCACGCACCTCCTATATTGACAGAATGACACTTCCGGGTGTGCGTTGACAATTTGCTCATTTTCGCCTTTTGAGATTCGCGTATCCGGCCACCGGGCCGGGACAGTGCGGAAAGAACGCAGCCACACGCGCCATGCGGAAATCAAAATGCCGCGGAATCCCCTCCAAACCTGCCCTTTTGGCGGAACACGGGACACTCCCGGCGCAGAAACCCGACCGACGGGAAAGCCCGCCGAAGGATTCCGCCGACAAAATGACACGGGAAACGTCTCCGGGAAAAAGTTTCAACGGGAAAGAAAAACGCTTCCGGAGCCGCCGCAAAAAGATTTCTGTACCGGGATTTTTTCATCCGAGCCCCGAAATAAAAATTCCGAGCCCCGAAAAAGAAATTCCGGGGCTCGGAATTTCGCTTTCCGGCCCCGAAATTTCTCGTCAGGCTGCCCCAAAAATTGAATGACTCTGACAAAACATTGCACAGAAGCCCCGTTTTGTGCAAAAAAATCGCGCAAAAATCGGCTATTTGGGCCGGATTGCGCAAAAGTCGCGTCACGGGAATCAGCCAAAACGGCACAATTTGTCTGTTTTTACAGGCATTTCATGACATCCTGATTTTTATAGGAGGTGCGGCATTCCTGCCGCACAATCGCAAGATAGGCCACTGACATACGAATAGTGCGGATATGTGCAGCAAGAATGCTGCACCCCCTACCCGCTGGTCGCTGCGACGGATTTGTAATCCCACGCAACTGTGTATCAGGATTTTTAATCCGAAAAAAGGGTTCCTATTCACCACCCAACAGCTCGGCCAGCTTGTCCGCCAAATCCTGTCCGCGCAAGCCGCGGGCCACAATCTTTCCACCGGAAACCAGTACCGTGGCAGGAATGGCCCGTACACCATAAAGCGCGGCACCCTCGCAGTCCCAACCTTTCAGGTCGGAGATGTGCAGCCACGGCAGTCCGATTTGTTTGATAGCATTCTTCCAAGCCTTCCCGTCGTTGTCCAGCGACACACCCAAGATTTCAAGCCCCTTGTCGTGGTAACGCTCATAGAGCGACTTCACCAACGGCATCTCCGCCCGGCAAGGGCCGCACCAGCTGGCCCAAAAGTCCACGAGCAACACCTTGCAGCCCTTGGCCGCCTCGGAAACGGACAGTTTGCCGCCCTCGGGCGTGTCCATCGTGAAGTCCACCAAGTCGCTGCCTTCTTTCGTCTGCCGCAGGGAAACCAGATACTGCTTTATCTGCCTCACCTCTTCGGTCTGCAGGATGGCCGGCACCTTGTCCACCAAAGCCTCGGCCTCGACCGGGTCAATCTTGTTGTAAATGTCTCCCAAGGCACGTACGCCGGCCGGCTGGCCGATGTGGCCGCGGCAGAACTTCAGGCGGTAGTCCAGCGTGTTCTGGTCGGCACGCTCAGACTCTGCCCGCTTGGCCTTGCGTACCGCTTCCGACAAGGTCGTGTCGTTGGATGCCCAATAAAGTTCCAAGCTCACGCCGCACAGCCGTCCAATCTCGTTGTGGTATTCACACCAGGAATCGTTGGACGGTGTACCGCCGACCTCGATCAGCGCGGGGTCGGCCAACAGACGCACCTTGATGTCGCCGTTCTCCAGGATGATTTCCGAGCTGCACGAGCCTCCGGCCGCCGTCTTGCAACTCAGCGAGCGGAACACGGCGGTGTCCTGACGCCCCTCAAACGTGAACTGCCCGTCTTTCACCACCGTCTCGGCCACCGGCACCACGCTCCAGCCTTTATAATAACACATCTTCACCGTGTCGCCATCGGCGGCACCTTCCGCCGTCCCCGTCACGCGATAGGACGGCGACTGGGCCATGGCCGTAAGAACGGCCACACAAGCCCCTAAAGTCAAAATCACCTTTTTCATTTGCTATCTCTTTTGAAATGATTCTCCAAAACCTTGCGGATGTCTTCCACGCCGCCCGGTGTCCTCAGCACACGTCCGTCGGGAGCCACCAGCATGTAGTAAGGCACTCCGTTGCCCACCCCATACTTGCTGAAGAAATCCTTGTAGCCCTGCGGGGTCAGCCGATACTCCGGCCACGGCATCGGTTTCCGCGCCATCGCCCCGCGCCAGGCCTCCTCCTTCTCGTCGCAGGAAACGCCGACGACGGCAAAGTCCGGCGCATACCGTTCATACAACCTCTTGATGTCCGGCATGGCCCCCAAGCACATCCCGCACCACGAAGCCCAAAAATCGACCAGTACGAGCTTGCCGGCGGGAATCACCCCGCACAGGTTGCAAAACTTGCCCAGCGTGTCCGTCAACGCCAGGTCCACCACCCCGCTCCCGGCAGCCGCCTTGCGGGCCCGGTCTGCCAAGCGGAGAAATTCGGCATAACGTGCCGTGTCGGCAGGCACCGACGTGATGCTGCCCGCCAGCGCGTCCACCTCCTCGCGCGTCAGGGAGTAGGCCCGTTCCAGCCAGGCGTTGGCAAAGAGCAGGGACACCGCCGAATGCGGATGCCCTTGGATGAACTCACGCGCCACCTCCTCGCGCATGGCTTGCGCCTTCCGGGCATCGCCGCCGCTGCGCCGGTAAAGCATCAGGTTGTAAGTGTTGAAGTCCTCCTGCACCTCGCCGCCCGTGATGCGGAACGAAGGGGTGCAGGCAAAGTCCACCCGCATGTCGGCATAAGAACCGGCCTGCACGGTCATCGGCACATTATCGACAAACACGTCGGTGTAGGTCCAACAGATGGAGTCCTTCGGCCATCCGTGCTGTTGCACGAGGTCCAGGTTGTTCGTGACCAGCGTTCCCACCTCGGGGCGCGCCACGCTGCCCCGCAGCCGGAAAGCCCCGTCCTTCACCCGCGTTTTCACCAACGTCTTGTGATTGCACAGCAACGCCACGTTGACCCCGTCGCGCATGCCCGGCACACGGCCTTCGAGCGTGAACTCCTGTGCCGAAACAAGGCCGCATGCGCCCCAACAGACGCATGCGGCCATCCAACCATTCCGTATTCCCTTCATGGTTTGCCTTCTTTATTTTTTGCGGTAAAGCACTTTCTTCCCGTCAATAATGTAAATGCCGTCCTTGCCGGGAGCCATCAAGCGGCGGCCTGCCAGGTCATACACGCCCTGCACCTTGGCGGGAGCCTTCTTCGCATCGGCCTTCACGTCCTCAATGCCCGTCTCCAACGAACCACCATTGATGGTCAGCACGTCTGCCGTCACGTTGCAAGTGTCGGGCACAGCCAAATAGGCCGTCCACGGTTCCACGAAACCTTCCGTGGCGCGAACGAACTGCCCGCCCTGATACAGGAAGTAGCTCTTGCCTTTAGTGCTGAGCGTGTCAATGCTGACACCGTTTTCACCGGAAGAAATCAAGAGGTCATCGGCAAAGAACGAGGCATAAGGATCATCATAATAAGTGATGGTGCATTCCCCTTCACCATAAAGCAAATAGCCTTGGTTGGCATTGACAGAAAAACCATATTCTAGCAAATTCACATTGCCATTCACGATAGAATCTGAATAAACCATATTGCCGTTCATATTTCCGGTCAAATAAGCAGCTTTGGGTGAACTCCAAAGAATATACCCTCCCTCCTCAGGGAATGTGAAACGATAAGCCGAATCGCAATCGAAATGGGCCGTGTAGGTCTCCGCCTCAGACACAGTCAAAACCAATGGATTGTCAGTAATCCGGTTGCCCTTGCTGTCAGTCCAATAGGCGAAACTACAGTTGTCATAATTCGGCGTACCCGTCAATGTGATTTCATCGCCGACATCGTTCAACACCTTAGAAATCTCAATTTTCCCCAAATCTTCCTCACCTGGCACATAACGCGTCACCACGCGGGCAAACATGGCATAATAAGTGGAGTCCGGTTTCAAGGGATAGAATACCGGAAGGTCTATTCCATCAGCCCGCCCTTCGGTCTTGGCCGTTACGGTAAGCGTAGTAGGAGTCGTACCATCGTAGGCAATCAATGTTTCCCCGTCACTAGACCATCCGGAGAACAGATATCCTTCCGCCGGTTTAACCCAAACATTGAAAGTCGTACTAGGATCATCATCAAGAGCGTCTGCCATAAACTTGTAGTCTTGAGTCTCTTGAAAGTCTGGCACGACCTCTTCCACCGCCGTCGTATCGGCATAAACCAATCCCTTGCCTGACGGCAATGTCTCCATCTTTGCCCAAAAATAATGGTAAGACGAACTACCTGCGAACGAGCTTACCGCCCATGCAGCCAACACAGCCAAGGCGCACAACCGCCCCGCTAACTTCCCAAACGTAGAATTTTTCCTCATACTCTTTTTCTTTTAGAATTTGACTTATTGTTTTTGATTCTCTCTTCCTTATATATATAGGCGTGGTAGAAGCAACGCATGGCCATCGCGCCGAACAGGCACCACAACGGATAGTCGGGACAGGGCAACCACGCGCAGGCCACGATGAAACCCGCCAGCACCAGCCCGTAAAACCCATAGACCTTCCGCCACACGTCCGGGGCAAACGGACGCACCCGGCTCCACACATACACCGCCAGCGGCAGGATGTTGAGCACCACGTGGTATTTGTTCCATCCTGTGGCCACCAGGTCGGAGCACCACCACAGGAAAGCCATGAACAAGCCCGCCAACGCCTGCACCGCAAACAACACCGCGTCCGCCACCCGTCCGCACCTGCGCCAGCTCCCCGCATGCCTCCACTGCGCCACGGTCAGCAGCACCGTCATCAGCAAAACCGCGCCGAAAACCGCCAACGGGCCGGGAAACCGCGATGAAGGCACGGCATCCGCGCCGGGGTCGTACAACACTTCGGGCGCACCGGCCAACAACGGGCGGCGACAGCCCGCCGTGTCCTCGATGCAGGCATCCGACCACACTTCCACGATGTCGGCCGGCACCATCACCCGCTTTTCCAATGCCACTTCGCGGTCGGCCTCGTCGCCCATCATCAACATCATGAACACCCGCGTCCACGGAAACGGCTCCAAGGCCCGGCAGGCGATTTCCCGCCGCGAGCCATGCACCCATTCCGGCAAGCGGCCATATACGATGCGCTCACGGGCCAAGGCACAGTCCACGAACGAAACCACCTCAAGCCCGCAACCGCGGTTCAGGTAGTCGTAGGTCATGTACAGCCCCTCGGCCACTTTCCCGTCCAGCAACCTCCACAACTCGCGCTTCTCCTCCGCCGTCAGGTTCAGGGGATAGCCCGTCACCTTGCGTCGTTCAGCCTTTTGGGCCGCCACATAGTCCGAAATCCGCACCACGACCAACCCCACCCGGGCTTTGCCGGCCAGGAATCCCCAGACCTCTTCCATCGGCTGCGCGATTTCGGAACTGAAACAATAGTCCATCCCATAGGTGGGGCATTCCATCCGCAACGTGGCATGCCCCAGCGTGGAATAGAGCGCACCGCCCGAAGGGGCCGAAACCACCAAAGAGACCCGGACGAAATCCGTAGTGTCCGCCCACAGCGGGTCCGCCTTGTGTACATCCCCCCACGCATGGAACGACACGCACAAAACGCCACACAACGCTGCCAGCCACCTGCGGAACCTCATCATCGCCTGTCCTCCCCGCCGTTTACTGAAGCAACGAATCAATCAAGGTTTTCGTGGATTCTTCCGACGGGCGGGAAGCCGACGACTGATAAAGCTTGCCTTCGCGGTCGAAAAGCATGAAACGGGGTATGCCCGTGATGTTGTAGTACTTCACGCCTTCGGAATCATCGGGATTGGGTATGTTGTACTGTTCCCAAGCCGGTTTGTCGGCGGCTATCATCTTTTTCCAGGCCGCCACGTTGGTGTCGATAGACACACTGATGACACGCACCCGGTCGTTGTCCTTGTAATGTTCCACCAGCTTCTCCAGATAGGGAATCTCCCGGCGGCAGGGGACGCACCAGGTGGCCCAGAAATCGACATAGGCCACTTTTCCGCCGCCCACCAGCGACTTGAAGCCCACGGTCTTGTCCTCCGGCGTGTTCACCGGGAAGTCAATGGCAGGCCGTCCCGGTTCGTTACGCACGAGAATGTCCAGCTGGTTCCGCACGATGGGCACATAAGTCGTGTCGGTCGCCACGTCCAGATATTGTTCCAGCACATCCTTCATCGGCGAGCCACCGAACTGCATCAGGAAGAACTGCCCCATCATGTAGCGGTTGGCCACCCGGTTGCGCACGTCCTGGTCGGACACCAACGCCTTCAGGCACTTCAACTGTGCCGCATCGGACGACAAAGGTTTATAACGGTCGGCATGCGCGGCATAATACCAAGCCAGATAGCCACAAATGTCGTCCACGGCCGCCGTGTCGTTCATCTGGATGGTTTTCGTGAAAACCATGAAATCGGCATCCGCGCCCATCTTCGTGCCGGCTTTCTCCTTAGCCTCGGCGTATGACAAATAAGTGCTCCGGGCCGCCTGCTTCAGATAGCCCTGTTTCTCGGCCACAAAATCCGGGTCGTCCACACGGGCCAGCAGGGCCGACAACTTGGCGATGCGTTCGTCCACGTAAGCCCGGCAAGCCTGGAAATCGGGCAAGCGCACCAACGTCTCGTCGGTAAGTTCCTGCGAATGGCTGAAATAGTAATTGAAAAGATTCATGTAATCCGACTTCTCCGCATTGTCGCCCGAGAAAGTGACACCGAGCGTCACGCTATCCGGGCTGAACACCAGGGGATTAATCTCGGCATGGGTCTTTTTCCCCGGTGCCAGCACCACGTTGAACGACTTGTGCTCGCGCGCCTGCCGGCCTTCCCAAAACACGGTCACGTCCGCTTCCGTCTTCATGGGCTTGGACAAGGCGAACGTGCCGTCCTTGCGGATGTCCAACGTGTCGTATCCCTCTCCAGGATTTCCGAAATAACAAAACAACGTGTCTTGTCCGGCATAGTCCATGACCTTGCCCGTGAACACGGTCTCCCCGGACTGCGCCCGCATACCTGCGGCCATCAGGCAGGCCGCGCACCACATGCCTATTCTCATTCCTTTCTTTTTTATTTTTCTCTTCCGTTTTTATCCTCAATCAATTCACGTCCCTGACGAAACGCACATAGAGCTGATAGTGGTCCTTCTCCATGCTGTGCCGCCAAACACCGTTTCCATTATAAATGAACTTACGGGCAAAATAAAAGCCCGAATCCCGTGAAGGATCTTGCGTAGCCGTCCAATAATACCCATACACAGCCATATAACGCCAACCTAACCGTCCTCCCGAAGTGTAGTCCGTGTAATAACCGCCACATTGGATGCCCAACGTGGAATAATCATCGGACTCGGTCTTCATCAACCCTCCTACATTGCCACGCCAATCCAACCCTGCAGCCTCATCGGCCGACATGCCGAAATGGCGTTCCAGCTTCTGCCAATCCTCATCGGTGGGCAACCGCCATCCCTCAGGCACTGCTTCAAAAGCCTGGTCTAGCCGGTAAAGGCAACCAAAGCGGTCGTAATAGCGGTAATCAAACTCCACATCCGCCCACTCCCAAGTGTTCGGCTGATAAATACTGCAAACGTTTTGATCCGAAATAATATAATGGGAATTCTCACAAGTCCACTCTTGGTCTCCATAGCGCACGTAATGATACACATAACCATCACGCTCGTCCACAAACGTTCCTATAGCATCCGGTGCAATTTGGGGCGAAATCTCTTCATCATCAGAACAGCCCGCAGCCAATCCTCCCAAGAAAACACCCCACAAATATATACACAACTTCTTCATTTCCATTTATAAATTAGAATATAAAGCCCAAATTTACTAATGTTTCACGTACAAGGCGGTATTTTTCCATCACAAGAGGATACTGCCCATAAGCGACCGACATCGTGGCCTCGTCCAAAGTCAGCACGTAAGTAACATAACCGGCCAAATCCGAGTCAAAATCCGGATAGTACCCATTAGCCAGCCCACCTGATGAATTAGTTCCTTTCACAAGGAATCCGGCTTCATAAAGCTTCTGCATGTTATCCGAATTGCTTGTATAAGAGAATGTGCCACTATAATAATCCTGACTCACTTCCCTGAAGTCCGCGAACTCATCGGGGCGGGTATTCACCCATTCGGATAGGAACGTGTTGATGACACGGGATGCATACAACTCACAAGAAGCCTCGTCATCATGTTCCAATATATACTTACAAGCCACCACCACGCAACGGTCTCCCACCGCTGCATCGGGGACCGTGAAACCATTGTCTAATACACGCCGGACTTCGGAGACAAGCATCCAGGAAAAAGGACGCAATCCTTTCGAAAAATGCACCAAAACGTAATCCTCCAAGAATGCCAACGCCTTTTTCTGTTCCTCCCAACCATCCAAGAAATCGTATTCATACTCCTCCGACGCTCCGGTCGTGGTGCCCAGCGTATAGCCCAAATCCAACAATTCAGTGAAATAGAAAGGATTGCCATTGCTGTCATATCCCAAAAGTTCATGCTGCAACGTGTCATTGAAGAGCAAGAAGCTCCCCGTCTCTGCATAGAACCCGCGCCGCAGGATTGAAACGGAGTCTTGCGCAGAAGGATCCGGCAGAAACGTGTCCAAACGGTATTCGTAACTTGGTGCCAGCCCATCTTCCTTGCAGCCTGCCAGCAACACCATGGCGCACAAAGCGCACCTCCACACATATTTTCTTATTTTCCTCATTGTTTTGTCTCCTCTAATTCGTTGGGTTGTCAATTATGGTTCCCTCCCTGAAGGGATTCCCGTTGCCCTGCATACCGGTATTAAACTCCAAAACCTCATATGGAATGGGCAATGTCCAAGAAGGGTCGTCTTCTTCCAACACGAAACGTTCGCGCCGGACAATCTCGCGGCTCAATTCATCCACATAATAAGTATAGTCGTGCGTCAACGAAATCCGCTCGGGGTACACGGGACACACCCGGTAACGGCGCAAGTCGAACCAACGCTGCCCTTCCAAGATAAACTCCTTGCGCCGCTCCTTGCGGATTTCTCCCACCAGTTCCTCTCCGGAAGCCGTCACTTCTGCCGTGCCAGTCTGGTAGCGATAGCCCCGCAGGTGGTTCAACGCCTCGCGGGCTTCCGTCTCATGCCCTAGGTAAGCTTCCGCCTCGGCCTTGTTCAAGTAAGCCTCGGCCGAACGCAACAGGAACACATTGGAAACCGACGCTATTTTCCCGCCCCAGCCATGCACATACAACTCATAATAATAATCCGGGGCAGACGGAGAAAAACTCTCGTTAGTAGAAACGTTATATGGTTCCAACTTCGTGAGGCCGATGAAATGTCCGAGATGCCAAAACCACTGTGTCTTACGCAAATCGTCATCACCATAAAGGCCATAAAGTTCCGCGCTCACGCGATAGCCTTGGTAGGCATAATCCATCTGTGCCGGAAGGTCGTTGCCTCCCATGCTGAAGATGTTCTCCACATTTCCCTCAACCGAAAAAGGACTATTGTTCCCATTCAACTGCATCAATGCCGGATGGGCGTCAATCACGCGATTGGCGGCATCCACACACTCCTGCCAACGCCCCATGTAGAGGAACACCCGGCTCAGCAACAAGTTGACCGCCGTGGAATCGGCACGGTAAATAGAATTCTTCTCCGTGTCATAAATCCGAAAATCGGCACGTGCCGCTTCCAAATCGGAAAGGATCAAATCATAAACTTCCTGCACCGTGTTCCGGTCGAATTTCCTGTCCTCCACATTCTCGGAAGTCTTCACCGGTACGCCCAAATCCGTATCCGCAGTGGCTGCATTGTAGGGTTGCCCGTAAACATTCACCAACCAATAGTAGAAAGCTGCACGAAGGAAACGGGCTTCCGCACGCACCTTGGCACAACCCCGGATTTCCTCGTCCGTGGCACATGGCACACTCCCCACAGCCGCAAGAATGTTGTTGGCCACGTTAATGCCATAATAGCATTTGGTCCACTCCTTGTTGTCATCATAGAAGTCCGTATATTCCTGATTCTGTCCAGAGCGCTGCTGCCAAGTATAATAACCAAACGTATAAGGTTTGCTGTAAGAGATAGTCCGGCCTTCCACCGTAAGATTGTTTTCATCCAACTCATCGCCCACATAATGGATGAAAGTCCCGAAGTTAGGGCTTCCTGTCTGGCTCATCGTCCCACAAACTTCCGGTTGCACATAACCGCTCCCCACCAACAGTTCATTCAAGTCTTCCCAAGACTCCGCATAAAAAGAACTTTGCGAATATTCTTCCAAAAAGTCCGAACACGACACAACCAAGGCCGCCATGCCCGCCAACGCCACATATTTAATCGTTCTCATAATATTTCCCTCTTTAGATAAATGTTAGAAATTCGCCGAAATCCCGAACGTGAACGACGGAGTGTCCGACAACTGCACTTCTGTGAACCCGCCCTGGGTCGGAGTTTGTCCTTTCAAACTTTTGTCGCAGAACGTATAAAGATTATACGCGCTCAAGGTCAACGCCAACCGGTCCATGTGCCACCGTTTCAACAGTTTGCTGTCGAATTCGTAAGTGAGATACACGCTTGAAAGCTTCACATAGCCCGCATTGACTGTCCGCACATCGGAATAGTCGTAACGGGTATAAGCGTCCGAGTCAATCTTCGGGCCGTGGAAAAAGTCGTCTTCTGTATAATGCCAATCATAATCAAAACGATCATCCGACCAACTGGAAATCAACGCCGGGATATTCGTGTGCCACTCGTCGCCCGGCTTCTGCCAACGCGAAAGGAACTCCCTATTGAAATTACTCTCCGCAGAGAATCCACTCACGTAACCGTCAAAGATGCGGAACAGACGGGTGCGCGCACCGAAATTATAAAGCAGCGTGAAGCCCAATCGCCATTCCTTGTAAGAGAATGTGTTGTTGATGCTGCCTGTCACATCCGGCTCACGCTTTCCTGTGGGCACCAACAGCCGCGTGTAAGCGTAATAATTGTCTTGGTTGTTCAGCTCCGCCGCACGGTCTTCCCAGTCATCGAATATCGGTCCTCCATTCATCGGGTTCAATCCCAAAAACTTGTAAGACCAAAATGTCCCCACTGGATAACCGTCCACGATGGCCGTACCGTCCTTGAAATCTTCCAATTCATAGGAATCGCCAGCCGGCGTGGTCTTCACCTTGTTCCACACCTTGGACACGTTGCCCGAAAGAATCCAATAGAAATCTCCTGCCTTTACCGGCGTGGCACTCAGCGTCACATTAAAGCCTTTGTTGACTACCTTTCCGGAATTGACCACATACGAAGTATAACCATTGATATCCGAGATGGTCTTGTTCATGAAGGCGTCAGTCGTTGTTTTGTGGTAATATTCCGCGCCCACTTGCAACCGTCCGCCGAAGAACGAACTTTCCAGCCCCACGTTGGTCGAACGGGTTTTCTCCCAACGCAAGTCCGGATTGGCAAAGCTCACCACGGTGGATTCAAACTCGTTGAACACCGAGTTCAGGCTACCCTTGGCCAAGGTCATCACTGGCAGCTGCCCGTCGAGCATATTGCCCTGCTCACCATAGGAAGCCTTCAGCGTCAGGTCGTTCATCCACGACGGGTGGAAATCGAAAATCTCCAACAGCCGTGCATTGCCCGACACCGACCATATCGGCAAAAGTTTCTCGTTGCTGCGGCTGCCGAACTGGTTGGAACCGTCAAAACGGCCGTTCACATTGGCCGTGAAATAATTGCCGAAGCTGTAAGACAAAGTGGCGTAGGCCGAAAATATGTTGTTCTTCGTGTCGGTTATGGTAGGATGGTTGTTACGCAACCAAGAGGTGTAAGAAGTGAATTCCTCCGGCACATTTTCCATAAACGTGCGCCCACGTTCTCTAAAATATGCACGGTCTTCGCGGCTGTAGCCACTGGACATATTGGAACTGGCTTCCACGCCGACCGCCACATTGATATTATGGTTACGAGCCTTGCCCAACCATTTGTTGTAGTTCCCCTGGAAGCGGGTCGTCCAGCCCTTGTTGCGGGTATGATTCGTGTTCAAGATGCCACCGTACGGCAATTGGGAATCAACCGAAGGTTCTTCTCCATATTCACTACCACGCATAAGCCCCACGTGGCAGCTCCGTTCACCCCACCATCCTTCAATCTCGGAATTGGACGTGTTGACCGACACGATCCAATTGAAAAACAAATCCTCGAAAGGCTTGTAGCGCAGGTTGGAAGTGGCTGTCACACTGCTCACCGTCTGTTTCTGATAGCTGTTCTCCAATTCTGAAAGGATATTGAATTTCATGTACGTGTCATACGTGTAGCCGCTTGAATTCGTGGCCGTGGAAGGTTTGTCGTAAAATGCATACGACCCATCCGGGTTAAAAGCCGCGATGGTGCGGCTCGTGTTGTAGGCATAATTAATGGGATTCACATCGTCCTGTGCATATTCGCGGTCGTTCAGATAACCGTTCATGTTGATTTCCCAATCAATCTTGGAGTTGATTTTCATGTTGATTTTCGCCATGGCCGTATAGCGGCGGTTGGTCGTGTTGTTGATTACATCGTCTTGGTCGGTATAACCCACGGACGTGTAGTAGCGCACCTTTTCCGATCCTCCGGACACGCTCACGCTGTGTTCGTGCGAGAAAGAATTGTGGCAAAGGATGTCAAACCAGTCCGTGTTACGCGTCTCCATGGCCGCCACTTCGGCACGGAACTGATCTGGGGTGTAGAGTCCTTCATAAAGATTCTGCAATGCAGCCTCATAACCCACCAACGGCATACTGGTCGGATAAGAAAAATGCATGTCCACCAAGTCGCGCGAGAACTGGATGCGCTCCTTCGAGTCCATCAGGTTGATCTTGCGGTCGGTGTAGTAAGGACGCTTGCGCACGGTGAAGTTGCCGGTGTAGGACACCAACGGGCGTCCCTCGCGCCCGCTCTTCGTAGTGACCACGATGACACCGTTGGCCGCCCGCGTACCATAAAGGGCGGTGGCTGCAGCGTCCTTCAACACGTCGATGCGCTGGATGTCCTGCGGGTTGATGCCCGCAATGGCGTTACCGATGCGGTTCACATAGTCGGGGTCGTTGAGCACGTCGGGGGACAAATCCACAGGGTCGGTCACGATGATACCGTCCACCACCCACAACGGCTCGCGGTTGCCGATCAACGTGGAAGTGCCACGCACACGGATACGCGGCGTGGCATTGATTTCCCCACTGTTGGCCGACACCATCAAGTCCGGTATCTTGCCTTCAAGCATCTTGTCGATAGACGAAATGCCCGGAATCTCCAAGTCCTTCATATCGACCGAAACAACTGAACTCGTCAGGTTGCGGCGGTCCAACTGCTGGTAACCCGTCACCACCACGTCCTGCAACACCTTGGAGTCATCCTCCATGGCCAATTCGAGCATCTGTCCGTTGCGGGCGCGCACCGTGAGCGTTTTCTTTCCAATGTAAGACACATGCAACGTGATGTGGTCTTCCTCGCAGGGAATCGTGAAGTTTCCGTCAATATCCGTCACCGTGGCCCGGTTGTGCGCCCTGTCGCGCACGGCCACGCCGGGCAAAGGCTCGCCTGTCTCGTCCGCGATGATGCCGCGCACACTGCCCTTGGACTTATACTGCCTCACCACAAAAATCTGAATGAAGCGGTCGTTCACTTCATAGCGCAGGCGCGTCTTCTTCAGCAACGCGTCCAAGGCTTCGCGCATCGACGCGTTTTCCAATTTCACGCTCACCTTGTAAGGCTCCACATCCTCGTAGGCAAACTGCATCTTGTAATACCCCGACAGACGTTCCACCTGCCGCAAGGCTTCCGCAAGCCGCTCATCTTGGCACGCATACGTGATTTGCTTTCCATGTTCCGTCTGCGCGGACAGTAACCCGCAAAAGAACATGGCCAAAACCAGGCATGAAAAGATGCGCTTTGCGTACTCCCCTCTCAAAATCCGATTCAAACACATAGCTAACTTCTTTTAAGAATAAGCATGATTTTTATATGCTTTTTCTATATAAACAACTCACTGTGCAAATCGGACCCTCGAAAACAAAGAAAAAATGAAAGTTTCCCTAAAAAAAGTTTGCCCGTTGCCGCCGGGACTTTGAACTTTTTTCCTTATCGGCCACAAACAAAAAAGATTTTGAAAGCGCAAAAAAACAAACCATACATACCCGCATGCAGACGACTCCACCTCCAAAGATGCCTATTGGTTCTACGAATTGCACAAAGGAACTGTTTTGAATACCCGGTGCCCGTATTCCGGAACCTGCGGCAGCTTGGACACGGCAAATGACATAAAGGAACAAGACAAAAGGACAAAGAGACAAAAGCTGCATGGGAAAAACGCTTTCAATATCCTCCAGCCTTGATATTTCCGTCAAAAACGACCGCAACATCCTTCCCGCGAAAGGCCGAAGTTCCGCCTGTCAACTCAATATACCACAATGTCGTGGCCTTCTATTTTGACGAGGAACTTGCGCAAACGGTTCAAATGACGAATGGCCTCTTCGAGAGTTCCCTCGCGCGAAGCACTGAAATGCATGGCGTAACCCATCGCTTCCGCATTATAAAAGACCACACCATAGTTATACCACCGCCCCAGCTCCTGCAGCACTTCAAGCAACGGAGCACCGTCAAAATAGAAAAGGCCATGCACCCATTGCGTCACCACGTAGGTGTCTTCATCAGCCACCTTCACATCCGTGCCTTCACACCATGCCTTTTCGCCCGGTTCTATCATCACGCCTTTGCCTTCCGTGCCACAAGCAGACACTTCCACCGAACCATTTATCAACGACACGCACGATGCGCCTTCTTCCACATAATTACGGACATTAAATTCCGTGCCATGCACCCGTACTTCCATGTTGTCGGCTGTCACGATAAACGGACGCTCCTCATCACGCGCCACTTTGAAAAAAGCCTCTCCATGGATGACCACCCTACGTTCGCCGCCATGGAAAGCTTCCGGAAATTCAATCGTACTCTCCGCATTGAGTTGCACTTCGCTCCCATCAGACAAAATCACCTTGAATCCCATCCCGCGCGGAGTAGAAAGCTTGCGCATCCCCGCCTCAGCTGCCGGCTCATCTGCCGTCTCCGCCACGGCCTTTTCGGGCTGCAACGGCCTTGCCATCGCAAACTTCCCCGCATGCCCCGCCTTGTTCAAAAAAGAAAGCGAGTCCGACTGAGACACATCCAATCTCCCATCCCCATTATCCAAGACAATCTGGCGAAGATTTCCCTCATAGCGCAATGCCACAAAAGGTTCGCGCAAGCCCTGTTCCAAAGAAGCCGGGGCTGTCGCCCATTCCAGCAACATCATGACACACCACATCGCCGCCGCTCCCAACAAGGCGGCCACCCACGGACGTAGGGGACGCATACGTGCCGGTTTGCGCATCTTTTTGCCGGCATGGCGCGACTTGAAAGCCGCCCATTCCGCATCCACGTCCGGCACAGGGGCCTCCCGACGCTTTCCGACCATCTTCAACAACAGTTCCAAGCGCACATCTTCCCCGTTTGCCCAAGAAACATCGCCCGGGTTGCCATTGTCTGGTTCTCTTCTATGTTTTTGGTCTTTCATTTCCTCACCACTTCTATTTAAGGTAACAACATCATACACGAAACGGACCCCGCAAAGTTCAACATTTTTTGTTAAATAGAGATTCTCGTAAGAAAGCCATGGCCTTGCTGATATGTTTATGCACCGTGTTGGCACTGATACCTAATTCCTCGGCGGCCTCCACGTACTTCTTTCCTTGGAAATAACACAAATCCAACACCCTGCGGGTTTGCGGGTTCAATGCTTCGACAGCCGCCTCCACCTTTTCCAACATCTCCTCATGCCAATCGCCCTCTTCTTCAATAAGTTCCATTTTCAGCATGGCCTCATCCCGGTATCCGGCCTCCACCGCCTGATGCTTCAGCACATTCAGGCAGCGGTTCTTCACCATCCGGAACAAATAAGCCTCCAGTTCCATCCCTGCCAGCCGTTCGTATTGCCTCCATATCTCGCCGAAACAATCTCCCACGACATCCTTGGCCGTTTCTTCGTCACCCACCCAATCCAAAGCATAATAAAAAGCACGAGAGTAATTCTTCCGGAACAACTCCTCGAATGCTTTTTCCTCATCTTTCTCTTCTATGGTGCGCCTCTTCAATAACATGACTGCAAAGATATGCCTTTTCTATCGGAAAACAGCCCGGTAAACTTATAAAAAACATCCTAGGGGCTTTTTTCCCTCACATATCAACACTTCCAAGTGTAAGCCGAATCAACACAAAAGCCGCGCCAGATAATCATAATGGCCGCCTTCCTCCATGAGTTCCGCCCGGAAACCGTTGGCCTGCGCATGGAACGCCAGCGTATCGAAATCCACATAAAGCCAATCAAACGGCTCTCCTTTCACCTTTTGATATTGCATTTGGTACTCCAGTTCGCCATAGTATCCGGCATTCAGGTCGATGTCCCACGAGCCGTCCTCGTTCTCAAACACGTAACGCAAATCACTGGAATCCATCAGCACCTGCCCGCCCGCAGCCAGCAATTGTTTCATGCGATGAAAAAACAGCGGCATGCGCTCCAGCCGCCCGATGATGCCGGAACCGTTCATCAGCATCAACACCGTGTCGTAGCATCCGGAAAAGGTTTCATCAAACAAATCCGCCGCCACCGATTCCACCCCCCGTTGGCGCATCACTTCAACAGAAAGCGGGGAAATGTCAATTGCCGTCACGTCCACCCCCCTTTGTTGCAAGGCCAAGCTGTGGCAGCCCGCGCCAGCTCCCACGTCCAACACACGTCCCCGGCACAAGTCCAATGCCGTGCGTTCCAACTTCGGCATACGCTCTTCCGTGCGGAACAAGGCAGCCACAGGCAATTCGTCTTCGTCAAACTGCGGAGAAAACACGCGGAGACGTCCAGCATGCCCCGTTTCGAAATAGTCGCGGATGGCCTGTCCCATCGGGTCTTTCCCTTCCGCAAGCAACTTAGTTTCCATCTTTCGTCGGTTTGTTTTCGCAAATATACGACAGAATCCCTTCTTTTCCGTATTTTTTATGCTTAACTTTGCAGCGTAGGGCAAAAACCTTCATGGAAACTGACCACTATCTCTACATCAAGCACATGGTGTGCGACCGTTGCATCATGGCCGTGACGAAAGTGTTGGAACGTTTGGGGCTGACACCAGTCTCCGTCGTGCTCGGGCGGGCCGAACTCGCGGAAACACCAACCGAAAGCCAAAAGGAAGAAATCAGGAAATCCCTCGAAGCCCTGGGATTTGAACTGATAGACGACCCACGCATCCGCATCGTGGAACAGGTCAAGAATCTCATCATCGAATGGGTACACCGCTCCGGTCGCCGCCCGCACGTCAATCTCTCACAATACCTGGCCTCCGAATGCCGCCACGACTACAGCACACTAAGCAAACTGTTCTCCGAAACGCAAGGCACCACCATCGAAAAATACTGCATCGCCCAAAAAATCGAACGGGCCAAGGAGTTGTTGGACTACGGCGAACTATCCCTCGGCGAGATTGCCGAACGCCTGGACTACTCCAGCACCGCCCACCTCAGTGCGCAGTTCAAAACCTTCACCGGACTCACGCCCCGGCAGTACAAACAACAGAAAAGCCTGCCGCGCATCCCGCTGGACAAGGTGTGAAAGCCGGACTTCAGCATCCTCAGACGCCCAACATCATAGCCGGTTGTATGCCCAAAATACGACACAACAAGCGGGCGATTTTCAATGTAGGTTCAGACCGTCCTGACACATAATCACTCACGCGGGAAGGACTAACGCCAATCTCACTTGCCAACTGCTTCTGCGTCATCCCTTTCTCCTCCAAAGACAACGCAATCAATTCACCCACGGTAGGTTTCTCTATCGGATAGTGCACTTTCTCATAAGCAATCACGATGTCCGACATTACTGTCAGCTCCACAGCCTCCTTGGCATCAGCCGACATTTCGTCTGTCACCAATGGCAACAGTTCTTCTATCCTCTCTTTGGCAAATTCATATTGCGCTTTGGTTACCTTGCTCATCTTTTCTACTTTTAAAGTATTGAACAATCCAATTTATCATACTCTTTATGCGTACAAACCTTACGTATGAAAATATATCCTATCGTAAACTTGACCACGACTACCAAACAGTAGTGATTACCTTTGATATTAAACACGTAATGCTGATTACCGACATAGTCCGTCGCAGGGAAATCCACTTTAATCTCTGAGAGATTCCTCCACGAAGCTCTTTCTGCCACATCATACCACCGCTCCAAAGCCACCCGAGCATCTTCATGCCCCTTGGTCTCATAAAACTCTTTCAGTGTACGATGTGATACAATTCGCATAACCGCCTTTTTGATACAAAAATACGCGGTTTTTTCCGTTTCCCAAAACAAAACGCCGCAAAAATCCCGAATAAAAGAACAAGTTCCGATTCGAAGCCCTCACCGGACTCCGCCCCGGCAGTACAAGCAGCAGAAGAGCCTGCCGCGCATCCCGCTGGACAAGATTTGAAAAGATTCCCGCCGGCCGGATGGCCGGCGGGGACACCATTAAGATTCATTCCGTTCTTCTCGAAAGAAGATTTATCGGCTTTTGGTAAGCCCAATTCACTCCCAGGAACTTCTGCACCTCATCCGCCGGACGGGAGAGAGACAGCTCGGCCACGGCTTTCCGGATAGCTTCGCGCAAAGCACGTTCCAGTTCCTCCACGCTCTCTTCCGGAGTATAGGCGCTTGCCTGTATGCGAATAGTCGGATGCACGTCTTTGCCCGAATCCGCCATCTTCCCGAATTTTTCCACCAGCATCCTCGTGGCCGCCTGCTCCACTTCGGCCAATGGCACGATTTTATACTTCATCCTTTTCAAATGCACGTCATCGGTCAGCATCACGTAGCTCCTGGAATTGATTTTCACGTCAAACACCTCCGGCCCGTTTTTCACTTCCGCATACCGTCGTTCGAACCGCACCGTGTCCGCCGGGGCTTCTTCCGCGGTTTCCTTTGCCGCCACCATCTCCTGCAGTCGCGGCACGTTCATCTCCGGGCGGGCAAACAGCCAGGCCGTACCGCCCGCCAGCGGCAGGGCCAGCAACAGGGCCGCCCGCCGCCATCCGTTCGTTCTTTTCTTGAGCATCATAGTCACACGTTTTTTAAGTGAACAGTGACAGAAGCCGCTCGCCATGGCCAGTCTTTTCGCGCCCACGGACTTCCGCACCAACAATAATTGATATGTCTTTGCATCGATGCCTTGTTGAAGTACCCCTTCGTCGGCCTGAAACTCATGCTGTTCGCGCAAATCCTTGCGCAACAACCAGGCCAGGGGATGAAACCAGAACAGCACGGTGAACGCCTGCATCAGCACCTCGTCCCACGTATGACGCAAGCGCACGTGCATCTGTTCGTGCAGGCGGATAAGGGGAAAGGCACAATAGTCTTCGCGGTTCATCACCACGAAGCGTCCCACGCTGAAGGATTCCACCGGCTCGTCCGTCAGGATAGCCGTCCATCCTTCCCCTCTCACGCGCTCGCCACGACGCAACAGCCTCCACAGGCGAACATAACACAAGCCATAGAAAAGGAATGCCGCCACCGCACCTGCCCAATATATCCAAGGAAGGAGATTCCAGTTCCAAGCCCCATCCTTTTCCATCAAGCGGACCTCCACCTTCCCTGTCTGTCCTTCCGCCACATCGGGTGTTTCCGGCCATGCCTCTGCCAGCATCCCGCTCCACACCTGCAAGGGTCGTTGCACCCCCGTTTCCCACTCCGTGGTCCATTTCCCCAGCGGCAGGCACAGACAGACCACCACGCCCCAAAGCATCACCCTGCGGTGGAACCCGAACAAGGTGGAACCGGGACACAGGCATTTGCAGAATCCGTAGAGGACACACAGGCAAATGCTGCATTTCGTCAGATAGACAAACCACTCGGCCA
>CALUFQ010000013.1 GCA_944319925.1 uncultured Paraprevotella sp. | reverse complement strand
GCAAGATTTCGGGGCCGGACTGCCTCAAAAAGTAAAAATCCCCCATAAAACACTGCACAAAGGGGCTGTTTTGTGCAAAAAATGCCTGTTCTTTTCTCTGTTTTGCTTTGCAAGCTCAAAAGCCGCGTCACGGAAATCCACCCAAATCCGGCAAAAAGAAACTTGTTCCGCCTTCGGAGTGACATTCTGCCAGACCCGCGTGTCGTCGGATACCGTCCCAGGTGCAACTGGGGGTGCGTATTCGGAATCACCAAGCTATACGGCGATTTCCTCTGAATTTCGACTGCGCCATTTTTCGCCCCGTTTGAATACGGTCTCGAAAACTCGTCCTGAATCATCGCCCGGGGAATTCTTCCTTGGGCGGTGTTATTCGTGATGATACGGCTCGTGGTGGAGGATGGTCTGCGCCCGGTAGATTTGTTCGACGAAGATGAGGCGTACCATTTGGTGGGAAAATGTCATGCGCGAGAGGGAAATCTTCTCGGATGCGGCGGCATGGACGCGCGGGGAGAATCCATAGGGGCCGCCCACCGTGAACACCAGCCTTTTCAGCCCCGCAGCCATTTTCTTTTCCATCCATGTGGCAAATTCCATCGAGCGGTATTCCCGTCCGTGTTCGTCGAGCAACACGATGTGGTCGCCTGGCTGGAAGGTTTTCAACAACAGGTCGGCTTCTTTCTCCTTTTGTTGTTCTTCGGACAGGCTTTTGGTGTTGCGTAGTTCTGGGATGACCTCCACGTCGAAGGGGAGGTAATGTCGGATGCGGCGGGCATATTCCTCAATGCAAGCTGCGAAATGTGGGTCGGTGGTTTTTCCCACGACAAGAAGTGTGATTCTCATTTTCAGATGCGGTTTGTGTAGATGTTATTCTTTCTTGTTCAGGATGATTAGTGCACCGATGACACCTGGAATCCATCCGGCTGCAGTGAGAATCGACACGATGAGTATAGAACCGCATCCCCGGTCGATGACGGCGAGTGGCGGGAAAATGATGGAAAGAATGACTCTGAAAAGTGACATGTGTGATAGTTTTTAATATTACTAAAATAATTTTTGAATGCCATGCGTCCGCTTGTCGGAACAGTGGAAGTGTCATGGCATATTGGGCTTCACGGAATTATTTGACCCGGAATTTGCACTGTAAAGTTACAATATACCCCAAATATCCGCCAATATCGGCATAATAGATATGCGAATAACCACGAAAAAAGGAGCTGCATTTTTGTCGCAACTCCTTGATTTTCAGTGGTCGGGGTGAAAGGATTCGAACCTTCGACCCCCTGCTCCCAAAGCAGGTGCGCTAACCGGACTGCGCTACACCCCGAAAGCCTTACGAGAAAATCATCTCAAAAATCGGTGCAAAGGTACGCCTTTTAGGTGGTTTTTCCAAATTTTGGCGAAAAAAAATGGCATGCCTCTCAAGGGGCATGCCATGTAAAGAAATGAATCGGCTTCACGCTTTAAAACTTGAAAGGTGTCTCTTTTACATAAATTTTATAAGACTTGATACTTTCCGGTGCGCCTTGTTCCACGCGTGGGAGGTATTGGAAGCCGCCAAGCTGTTGCACCGCGCCCAAATCCAACACGATGTGGTGGGGAAATTCCACACCTTTGTCAGTGCTCCAATAAGTTGATTCTTGCAGGTCGAAAATCTTGTCGGCTGTTTTGTTGCCTGTGGTGATGTCCTCGTTGTCGGCGTATGCCACAGTCCACGGTTCGCGGCTGATGCGTTGTCCCTTGTCATCGAGCATGTACCATTCCGCGATGCAGGCATATTCGCGGGCGTTGTGCGAGTTGAGGGCTTCGATGCAGACATAACGTCCACTCACGGGCTTGTCGAACTTGACCTCCTGCCAACCGTTTCCTGCAGCAAATTCACCAGTCTTGCATGGCGTTTCGCCAGTCAGGTTAAGGTTTTGTCCTTCTTTGCGGTGTGTGTTTGGCTCGGCAATGTTTAGTTTATCAATGATGGGTTTGTCCAACCCTTCAACCACGGTTTCCTGTGGCCCAATGATGTCTTGCACGATAATTTCGTTTTCGCCTTTTTTCAGCCAGCATCCAGGCATATAAAGGGTCTGTTGCGGCCCGATTTTCCAAAATCGGCCGATGGCATGGCCGTTCACGTAAACTTGTCCTTTACCCCAAGTTTCCATATTAATGAAGGTGTCACCCGTTTTTTTCAGGTTGAAGGTGGCACGATAACATCCTGGAACCTTTTGACCTTTCAAAGGAACATATTTCATTTCTTTTTGTGCTTGGTAACTGTCGCTGAGGTTATAGACCTGCCAGTTTTTCAAGTTAATGGTCACTTGGCTTCCGCTTTCCATGGAATAACTCAATTCCACTTTTTCCGTGATGCCCTTGAAGTCTTTGATAGCGCGTCCGAAGTTGATGCGCCCCATGGCTTCCACCAAGATGTCCAGTTGGTCGCCTTCTTTCATGGGCGGAAGCAACATCGTCTTTTCATGGTTGCGTCGGTCGAGCGATCCTATCAGTTTGCCGTTGATGAACACCTGCGTGTAGTCGTGTCCGTCGGTGACGGTAAGGACGCTTTGCGCCGGCACTTCGGGGGTTTTCGTACGGTAAAGTATGGAGCCCCAACCCTGATTGAATGTTTCCATCGTCTGGATGTCCATCGTGGCCTTGGCTTCCGGCAAATTTTCAAATAATGGTGCCACTTCCGTAAAGGCCACTTCCGGAATTGTAATCACCGGGAACGCTTTCGGAATCGAGGGTAATTTTTTGTCGCTGTATCCGGCCAGCATTTCACGCAGTTCCATGTATTTCGATGTCGTTTGTCCGGCTTCGTTGATGGGTGCGTCGTAGTCGTAGGAAGTCACATCAGGTGAGAATCCCGGGCTGTTAGCTCCGGCCCAGTGCCCCCAACTTGTCCCCCCGTGGGTCATGTATAAGGAGAAGGAAATGCCGTTGTCCAGCATTTCTTTCAGGCCGCCCACCATTTCCTTGCTGCCGCGCGTCTCGTGCCGTCCGCCCCATTTGTCGAACCATCCGCTCCAGAACTCTGAACACATCAGAGGGGATTCAGGCCGCAACTCTTTCAGTTTCTTAAATTCGTTTTGAATGTTGGCACCCGTCCCGAAATTCATAGTCCACACCAAGTCGTCCAACCCGTTTTTTGTGAAATTCGAGCTCCAATCACATTGGAAAAGCGTAACCTTGTCAAATCCCGATTCGCGGATGATGTCGCGGATGGCAGACACATACGGCTTGTCTTCGCCGTAGGAGCCATATTCGTTTTCCACCTGCACCATGATAATGGGGCCGCCCTTGTCGATGGTCAGGTCTCCGATTTGTTCACCCAACTTCTTGGCAAAGATACGATAACGTTCCATGAAATAGGGGTCTTGTTCGCGCAGGCGGATGTCCTTTTTCTTCAGCAGCCACCAAGGCAGTCCGCCCATTTCCCATTCGGCGCATACGTATGGCCCGGGACGCACGATGACATACAATCCGTTTTTTTGTGCCAGCCGTATAAATTCAGCCACGTCGTTGTTGCCCGTAAAGTCGAATTTACCTTCTTCCTGTTCGTGGATGTTCCAAAACACATATAGGCAAAGAGTGTTCATGCCCAATGCCTTGCACATTTTGATGCGGTGTTCCCAATAAGGGCGCGGGATACGTGGATAATGCACCTCTGCCGCTTTGACGATAAAAGGCTTTTTATTCAGCAGGAATGTCTTATTTCCCACTTCGAAAGTCTCCGTTTTGGCTTGGATGCCGCCGGGAGCACACAGAAAAAGTCCTGCTGCAAGCAAGGAAGCTTTCAATGCGTTGCCAATACTTTTGTTCATCATAGAAAAATAAGTTAATTGTAAATTAGTTCCTCATATATTCGATTTCAAGCCCAAAAATACGACACTTATTTCTTATACGCAAATTTTTGGATAAAAAGGATGGTGAAGGACGTGAAAACTTTTGTCCCACGTTGAATAGTTCGTAAAAAAAGGATAACTTTGCATGTTGAATCCCTTTTTAAGCATAAATTTATGTATAGGACAAATACTTGTGGCGAATTGAGGCTTTCCGATGCAGGAAAGGAAGTGACGTTGGCCGGATGGGTGCAGCGTGTGCGCAAGATGGGCGGTATGGTTTTCGTGGACTTGCGCGACCGCTATGGCATTACTCAGCTAATGTTTAACGAGGAAGTGAATCATGCGCTTTGCGAACAGGCCAATAAGCTGGGACGCGAGGACGTGATTCAGGTCAAGGGAAAGGTGAACGAACGGGAATGCAAGAATCCCCACTTGCCGACGGGAGAAATCGAGATTGTCGTAGCCGGGTTGACCGTGCTGAATTCTTCCGAGGTTCCGCCTTTCACCATTGAGGATAACACGGACGGCGGTGACGATCTCCGCATGAAATACCGATATTTGGACTTGCGACGTAATTGTGTGCGAGAGAATTTGGAGCTGCGCCACCGCATGACGATGGAGGTGCGCCGTTATCTGGACAGCAAAGGGTTCTTGGAAATCGAGACTCCGATGCTCATTGGTTCCACACCCGAAGGCGCGCGCGATTTCGTCGTGCCTTCGCGTATGAATCCAGGGCAATTCTACGCACTGCCGCAAAGCCCTCAAACGTTGAAGCAGTTGCTGATGGTTGCCGGTATGGATCGTTATTTCCAAATCGTGAAATGTTTCCGCGATGAAGACCTCAGAGCTGACCGGCAACCTGAATTCACGCAAATCGATTGCGAAATGAGTTTCGTGGAACAGGAAGATGTCATTAGCCTTTTCGAAGGCATGGCCAAACATTTGTTCAAAACCATACGGGGTGTTGAAATCACGGAACCGTTCCCGCGCATGCCTTGGAGCGAAGCCATGCGGCGTTTCGGCAGCGACAAGCCCGACACGCGTTTTGGGATGGAATTCGTTGAACTCATGGACGTGCTGAAAGGCACTGGCGAGTTTTCCGTGTTCAATGATGCCTGTTACATCGGGGCCATTTGTGCGCCCGGATGCGCATCCTACACCCGCAAACAGCTTGACCAATTGACTGATTTTGTGAAACGCAGCCAAATCGGTGCGAAAGGATTGGTCTATGCACGGGTGCAAGAGGATGGCAGTGTGAAATCGAGCGTGGACAAATTTTACACTCAGGAAGTGTTGCAACGTTTGAAAGAAGCTATGCAGGCCGCTCCCGGCGATTTGATTCTCGTCATGAGCGGTGATGATGCGATGAAGACCCGCAAGCAGCTTTGCGAATTGCGGCTGGAAATGGGGAGTCGTCTTGGCCTGCGTGACAAGAACAAGTTTTCGCTCTTGTGGGTGGTGGACTTCCCTATGTTCGAGTGGAGCGAGGAGGAAGGACGCTTGATGGCCATGCATCATCCGTTCACGCATCCAAAGGACGAAGACATTCCCTTGCTCGACACCCATCCCGAGAACGTGAGGGCGGATGCTTACGACATGGTCTGCAATGGTGTGGAGGTAGGTGGCGGTTCTATCCGTATCCATGACCCGGAATTGCAAGACAAAATGTTCAAAATTCTTGGTTTTACCGAAGAACGTGCCCAGGAACAGTTCGGTTTCCTGATGAATGCGTTCAAATATGGCGCACCTCCTCACGGCGGATTGGCTTATGGCTTAGACCGCTGGGTAAGCCTGTTTGCCGGTTTGGACAGCATTCGCGACTGTATCGCTTTCCCGAAGAACAACAAGGGACGCGATGTGATGTTGGACGCACCGGCTGCTTTGGATCAGAAGCAATTGGACGAACTGAGCTTGGTGGTTGACATAAAGGAATAGCAACAGACGCTGTCACGGCGTGTGTGTCAAAGGGGGATGCCTGTTTGAGCCAACAGGCATCTCCCTTTTGATGCAATAACTTAGAAACAGTTTTGAATTTGTCGTTTGATGAGAATGAATTCTCGAACGTTTTCGCTTCCGTGTTCGAGAACAATAGCGAGCCGTCAGGCGAAGAACTGAAGCGAAACCGATTCGGAAAACTGTCCAAAGCGCGCGAGAGAACGAATGCGTCAAACGGGAAGCCTCTTGTGGATTTTCAAGGCAGTCCCGAAATCCCTAATGCCGCTCCGCGCATTATGCATACGTGGAGAAGGCATTATGGTTTTTGGGCTGTATCCTATTTGACTGCAATACATTCGACTTCCACCAAGGCTCCTTTCGGCAAGGCTTTTACGGATACGGCCGAGCGTGCCGGATAGGGCTCTTTGAAAAAGGTGGAATACACCTCATTCATGTCGGCAAAATCACTCATGTCGGCTAAATAGACAGTCGTTTTTACTACATGTGACAAATCCGTTCCGGCTTCTTCCATGATATGGGATGCGTTGTTTAACGCTTGGCGGGTTTGTCCTTTGATGCCTCCTTCTGCAAATTCTCCCGTGGCCGGGTCTATGGGAAGCTGTCCTGATGCAAAAATAATTCCATTTACTTCAATTGCTTGGCTGTACGGGCCAATGGCGGCCGGTGCCAAATTCGTGTGCAAGGCTTTCATTTTCTTTTCTCCTTAATTGTTTATGTTATCAATTCTTGCCTGTTTTTTCTAGGCGTTCAGTATCAATTGCTGCGTTTTTACCTTGGTCAAATTCGTTTTTTTAATGCAAAATTGCAAAAAAGAATCCAAACGCCCACATTCTGTGGTGTATTTTAATCCATTCTTAGCATTATGAGGCGAAAAGTATCCTAAATAATCAGAAAAAGCAAAACCCTATATGTTTTTTTAAGTTGTCTCCGCAGATAAAATCATTTTATTTTGTATTTTTGCGCATGAAAATACTGTTTGGTGACAAAAACGAAAGAAACAAGCTAAAAACATGATAGGAATGGAACTGAAGAAAATTGTTACAATTCTCGGATGCGCCGCCGCATGCATGCCGGCAATGGCGCAATATGAGGGGACGACTGTGTACGACCGTATAGGTCATGGACAAGACAGCATCACTACGCTGGGCAATATCGTAGCTTACAAAGACTGCTACAAGGCCCAAGACTATATCGGAGCATACGAACCGTGGAAAGCCGTGTTCACCAAGGCGCCGTGCGCCGAAGTCAGCACATATGCATACGGCGCCATGATTTTGGCCAACGTGCTGGTCAAAGAAACCGACATGACGAAGAAGAAAGCTTATTTCAAGGAATTGATGGACATGTATGACACACGCCTGAAGAACTTGGATGCGCTTAATTCGTTCACCAAGCCCAAGAGCCGGGCCACGAAAGGTGACATCGTGGCGCGCAAGGCATTTGACTATGCTTATTATGGAGCTGGGGTAGCCGATGATTATTCCATAGACAAGGCTTATGGGATGTTGCGCGAGGGTATAGACCTTATCAACAAAGATGGTGCCAAGGAAGTGCCTGGATTCGTGTTGGATAAGTTCTTTGAAATGTCTTATCAAAAATATGTTGCTGATTCGACTGGTTTCCGCGAACAATTCCTGACGGATTACCTTGAAAGCCGGGAAGCCTGCGAAACGATGTTGAGTTTGGCCAATGAGGCAAAGGATTCTGTGGCTGCGCAGAAAATCGTGGCGCAATATGACCCGACACTGAACCGTATCGAGACAATGTTCGCTCAATCCAAAGCCGCCAACCGCGAACAGTTGATTGCCATCTTCGCGCCGAAGGTGGAGGAAAACAAAACGAATTTGGCATATTTGAAGTCGGCCTTGACGTTGTTGGCTGCCAATGACTGCGATGACACGGATGTATATTTTAAAGCGGCGGAATATGCTTATACCATAGAACCGAGTTTTGAATCCGCCATTGGTACGGCTCAAAAGTATTACAAGGAGGGAAAGGTTGCAGAGTCCGTGCAATATTATGACAAAGCGCTTGAGCTGTGTTCCACAGACCAAAACCGTGCGGCTATTTCGTTGAGAATTGCCAATGCGTTGGCCAAAAGCGGGGATTCGGAAAAGGCGTTCTCTTATTTGGATAAGGCGGTGCAATACAATGCAGACATTACAGGAAAAGCCCATTTGGTTCGTGCGCAAATATTGGCTACGTCCAAGAATTTTTCCGAAGCCATTACTTATTGTAACAAAGCTGCGCAAGAGGATGTCAGCATCTCGGGTTCTGCCAACCGTTTGAAGGAGAAAATCCAAGAAGTGCAGCGCAAGAATGCGGAATACGAACGTCAAAACGCTGCTTATCAAGCAGAGAAGGCACGACGCGAGAAAGAAGAAAACTTTTGGAAAGCTGGCGCACAATAATTAGATTTGCAAAAGAACAGATAAAGGGAGGTATGTTTCGCGGCATGCCTCTCTTTTGTTTGTCAGCGAACGTATTCCGACAGATGAGGGAACAGCCCGCATTCTTGGGGATTTAACACCATCTGGAAAAACGAATTGAGGGAATTGAGTGATACAGAGTTCCTGCTTTTACAAATTTCTGAATGCCGGCAGTCGAAGCAGGCAGGAATGAACTGTCCCGCCTCGCAGGGGGACAAGCCCCGAAGGGGCGGAGGGAGTCTCACACCCACGGGGGCGTAACGCCCCTTCTGTTCGCCTTGCGGCGGCCATAATGCCGTTTTGTTTTCCTTGCGGGGTCGTAACGACCCTTTTGTTTCCCTTGCGGCGGCCATAATGGCCGTTTTGTTTCCCTTGCGGAATGATAGGGTGGGAAACCCCTCCGGCTCTTCGAGCCACCTCCCCTGCAAGGCGGAGGAGTTTTTCTCCGCACGGGCAAGTGACAGGAAGCTGTGCATTTGATTACAAACGAATATTCGTCAGTTGTTAAATCTCCAAGATTAGGAACAGTTCCACTTTTGTCCTTTTGTTAAATTCCCGAGTTTAGGAACTGTGCCCAGATGAGGGTTTCTAATGTGCTCTAATAGCGGGAAGCATGTGGATTAAAATAAGATTAGCGGAATGTATGTATCTTTAGGCTGAAGATACAGGTTGCCCGTCTATTTTCCTAAAAGGGACTTCGAACTTTTACTCACCACTGAAGCAAAACCCGTATGGATTTCCATCCTAAATCATCGCGTGACAAATTCTGGATAGTTCCTAAGTGTGCTATGGGAAATGTTTTTATTCCTTCCAGTAATTGCGGGCGATGCGGAGCATGCGTCCGCGGTTCGGCACGGCTTGCATGCTGTCTTCGTCCAGACGGCATAAATCTGCGAGAGTATAGGTGTCTTCCGCTTCATCAGTCTGTGCCGGCTCTACAAGATGGAAAATATGGTTGCGCGCATCTGCAATCCGGATGGCTTTTTGACTGTAAATCGGGTCGCTTTCTTGTGCAAGCGTTTGTTCTACGAAGCGTGTGAGTGCTTCTATGAAACTGTCGGTCTCTTTTTCCATGTTGTGATTGTTTGTTTAGGAAAACAGGCTTTTTCTTGAAAATCTTGTGTAAAGGTAAGGAAAAGCCCCTTGGACGTACTTTGAAATGCTCTTTTTTTGCATCTTTTAAGCAAATACCAAGCATTGCTCCTGCGTATTTTCTCCTTTACGTTCGTACTTATAAATATACATAATTGAGTGAAAATATGCGTAATTTTGTTTGTTTGGGATTTTTGTGGCTGTCTTTTTGCTTTGCAGAAGCCAAGGTGGCGGTGTATCCCCGTGTGGTTGATAAGGCAATTACAGACAGTGAACGCTATGAAGTGTATGTCCGCGACTTGGAAAGCGGAGGAGATTGGCAGGCATTGCAGGTCTTTGCCATGGAGGTGGATATGGATACGCGTAGCAAGGCCGCCTTTGCGCAATTTGATATGGATGCGCCCGTGGAGGTGAAGGTGGTGGCGGCAGAAGAAGCTGCGGGAGAGGTGAAAATACGTCCGTTGTCGCGTGGGATTAAATATGAACGCACGGGAGAGCATGCTATAACCTTTCGGCTTGACGACCCCTCCAAATTGAGCGTGGAGTTCGGGGGCAACCGATTGAACAATCTGCATTTGTTTGCCAATCCGATGGAGACGGAAAGATACGATGCCACGGGAGGAGATGACATCATAGTTTGGGACAAAGGAACGAAGGATATATTCCGAAAGAATTGCCGTTTGATATATTTCGGCCCAGGGGTGCATCAGCCTAAGGATTTCCCCAATAATGAGATATCTTTGCCGGGTAATTGTACGGTCTATTTGGCACCGGGCGCCGTGATAAAGGCAAAACTTAGGGTCGAGGGCGTGGAAAACGTGCGGATTTTGGGGCGCGGCATGTTGCTTCAACCTTTGCGCGGCGTGGAAATCACCCGGTCGCGCAACGTGTTGGTGGAAGGAATCACTGTGGTCAACCCGCAACATTACACCATCTTTGGCGGGGAAAGCGAGAATGTGACAGTGCGTAACGTGAAGAGTTTTTCTTCTCGGGGCTGGAGTGACGGCATTGACTTGATGTGTTGCCGCGATTGGCTGGTTGATGATGTTTTTTTGCGCACGAGTGACGACTGCCTGGCTTTCTATAACCACCGTTGGTGGTATTGGGGCGGGTCGCGGAACCTGACGGTGCAAAATTCCATCCTGTGGGCCGACGTGGCGCATGCCATCAATGTGGGAGGCCACGGCGATGATCTTTCTACGGAAGGTGAGCTGATTAGCGGGTTGACGTTCCGCAACATCGACGTGCTGAACGTGGACGAGGATGATGATGCTTATCGCGGTGTGATGTCAGTGTGTTGCGGGGACAAGAACCGGGTGCGCGATGTCCTGTTTGAGGATATCCGTGTGGAAGATTGTGAGGAAGCACGGCTGATAGATGTCCGGGTGCTTTATAACCCGAAGTACAACCGCGAACCTGGCGGGACGGTACATGGAGTTACTTTCCGCAACATCACTTACCAAGGCGAAGGCGGTGACATGTATCCTATGCGAATGATGGGGTACGACGAGCATTTGGATGTCCGCGACATCACGCTGGAGAATATTGTGGTGAACGGGCAGAAGATGGTTGATCTTTCCGGGGTGGAAGTCAACGAATATGTGAGAAATGTACAGGTGAAATGACTTGGCATTAGCTTTTTGTTGGCTAAAGCGGGCGTAAAAGTGCCAAATTGTCGCATAGGCGGTTTTTGGGATGTTAAGTGGCAAAATAAAATTGCAGATATTCGCATTTATTCGTACCTTTGCCCCTTAATAGGGATTTTTAAAGGTTTCGTGACGGATGGAACAGTTGAAGCATGAGTGCGGGATCGCGATGATACGCCTGCTGAAGCCGCTGGAATACTATGCGGAGAAATATGGCACGTGGATGTTCGGGTTGAACAAGCTTTACCTGCTGATGGAAAAACAGCACAACCGAGGACAGGAAGGCGCGGGGTTGGCTTGCGTGAAGCTGGACGTTCCGGCGGGCGAGGAATACATGTTCCGCGAACGTGCGCTGGGAACGGGAGCTATCACTGAAATTTTTTCCATCGTGCAACAGAAACTGAAGAACGCCGGCGGGGACAGGCTCACGGACGCGGATTTTGCCCGGCGTGAACTTCCATTCGCCGGCGAATTGTATATGGGGCACCTGCGTTATTCCACAACCGGCAAGAAAGGCATTTCTTTCGTGCACCCTTTCTTGCGCCGCGACAATTGGCGGGCGACGAACTTGGCCCTTTGCGGGAACTTCAACCTGACGAACGTGGACGAGGTGTTTGCCGAAATCACGGCCAAGGGACAGCACCCGCGCATCTATTCTGACACTTACATCATGCTGGAACAGGTGGGGCACAGGCTCGACCGCGAAAGCGAGCGCCTTTATGCCGAAGCTGTCGCACACGGGATGCAGGGGGCGGACATCACCCGCCACATAGAAGAGCATATCGATGTGGACAATGTGTTGCGCACGGCGGCTCCCTCGTGGGACGGCGGCTATGTCGTCTGCGGGCTCACGGGCAGCGGCGAGATGTTTGCCATGCGTGACCCTTGGGGCATCCGTCCCGCCTTTTGGCATGCGGATGACGAGGTGGTGGTCGTGGCTTCCGAACGTCCGGTCATACAGACCGTGTTCGCCCTCGAAGCGGAGCAAATCCATGAACTCAAGCCCGGACAAGCCATCAACGTGCGGCGCAGCGGCGCATTGCGTCTGGAACAAATTATCGCGCCGAAAAAGGAGCAGGCCTGTTCTTTCGAGCGCATCTATTTCAGCCGGGGTAGCGACCGCGATATATATCGCGAGCGCAAAGCCTTGGGACGGCAGTTGTGCAACGACATCTTGCAGGCCATCGAAGGCGACTTGTCGCACACGGTGTTTTCGTTCATCCCCAACACGGCCGAGTCGGCGTTTTTGGGCATGCTGGAAGCACTCAAGGCGCATCTGAACCAAACAAAGATTGCCCAAATCGAGGCGTTGGGACACAAACCCACCCATGAGGAACTCGAAACCATTCTGAGCCAATATATACGGAGCGAGAAGGTGGCCATCAAGGACATCAAGCTCCGCACGTTCATCACCGAAGGGACGAGCCGCAACGACTTGGCCGCGCACGTGTATGACGTGACATACGGCAGCTTGCGCCCCTACGAGGACAACCTGGTGATTATCGACGACAGCATCGTGCGCGGCACGACTCTCAAGGAGAGCATCATCCGCATCCTCGACCGCCTGCACCCGAAGAAAATCGTGCTGGTGTCTTCCTCTCCCCAAGTGCGTTATCCCGACTATTACGGCATTGACATGGCCAACATGGATGAGTTCATCGCTTTCCGTGCCGCCGTGGAACTGTTGCGCGACAGGGGGATGGAGCAGGTAATCGGCGAGACTTACGAACGCTGCAAGGCGCAGATGGCTTTGCCCAAGGAGCGAATGGAGAATTGCGTGAAAGCTATCTATGCGCCATTCACCGACGAAGACATTTCGCGCAAGATGGTGGAGATGTTACGCCCCGAAGGCGTGGCCACGGCCATCGAAATTGTCTATCAGACGTTGGAGGGCCTTCACCGCGCCTGCCCCGACCATCACGGTGACTGGTATTTCAGCGGCGACTATCCCACGCCGGGAGGGGTGAAGCTGGTCAACCGCGCGTTTATTGATTATTACGAACATGTATTCAAGGCAAACCAATAAGACACAACAAAAAGATTGTATTTCGACAAAGGAAAAATGAGAAACGTGACACTTATCCTCGACGACGGGAGCCGCTTCCACGGCAAGTCGTTCGGTGCAGAAAGGCCCGTGGCAGGCGAAGTGGTATTCAACACCGCCATGATGGGCTATCCGGAGAGTCTGACAGACCCGTCATACGCCGGGCAGCTGATGACGCTGACTTATCCCTTGGTTGGGAACTATGGCGTCCCGCCTTTCACCATGGAGCCTGACGGACTGGCCACCTTCATGGAAAGCGACAAAATATATGCGTCGGCCATCATTGTGGGCGACTACAGTGAGGCATACAGCCATTGGAACGCCAGGGAGAGCTTGGCCGACTGGCTGAAGCGCGAAAACGTGCCGGGTATGACGGGCGTGGACACGCGGCAGTTGACCAAAGTGTTGCGCGAACACGGGGTGATGATGGGCAAAATCGTGTTCGACGACGAACCGGATAACCTGCCGGAAGCGCATTACGAAGGAGTAAACTTCGTGGACAAGGTGTCGTGCAAGGAAATTATCCGCTACAACGAAGGTGGTGGGAGGAAAAAAGTGGTGCTCGTGGACTGCGGTGTGAAGCACAACATCATCCGCTGCCTTGTCCGTCGTGGCGTGGAAGTCATCCGGGTGCCTTGGAATTATGATTTCAACACGCTGGAGTTCGACGGTCTTTTCCTGGCCAACGGACCGGGCGACCCCGACACGTGCGGCGAGGCCGTGGAGAATATCCGCCGTTTCCTGGCCGGGGATGAAGTGCGCCCCTGCATGGGTATCTGCATGGGCAACCAACTGTTGGCCAAGGCGGCAGGCGCACGGATTTACAAGTTGAAATACGGGCACCGCAGCCATAACCAGCCGGTGCGCCGCGTGGGCACCACACAGTGCTTTATCACCAGCCAGAACCACGGGTACGCCGTGGATGCCGAGACGCTTGGCGAAGGTTGGGAGCCTTTGTATGTGAACATGAACGACGGGTCGAACGAGGGCATACGCCACAAGGAACGCCCTTGGTTCAGCGCACAGTTCCATCCGGAGGCCTGCAGCGGCCCGGTTGATACGGAGTTTATGTTTGATGATTTTGTAAATTTGCTCAAATAAGGAATACGGTTTCATGGAAGATAAAAGCATAAAGAAAGTATTGTTGTTGGGCTCCGGCGCGTTGAAAATTGGCGAGGCCGGGGAGTTTGACTATTCCGGCTCCCAGGCATTGAAGGCCTTGAAGGAAGAGGGGATAGAGACCGTGTTGATTAACCCGAACATTGCCACCGTGCAGACGAGTGAGGGCGTGGCCGACCAGATTTATTTCCTGCCGGTGACTCCGTTTTTCGTGGAAAAGGTCATCGCCAAGGAGCGTCCGCAAGGTATCTTGTTGGCATTTGGTGGACAGACGGCTCTGAATTGCGGCGTTTCCTTATATAAAGAAGGCGTATTGGAGAAGTACGGCGTACAGGTGCTGGGAACGCCCGTGCAGGCCATTATTGACACGGAAGACCGCGAGTTGTTCGTGAGGAAACTTGATGAAATCGGCGTGAAGACCATCAAGAGCCATGCTTGCGAAAACATCGAAGAGGCGCGGCAGGCCGCATTGGATTTGGGTTATCCCGTAATCATCCGCGCGGCATACGCGTTGGGCGGGCTGGGCTCTGGATTTTGCGACAATGAGGAGGAGTTGGACAAATTGGCCGAGAAGGCCTTCTCTTTCTCCCCGCAGGTGCTGGTGGAAAAGAGCCTGAAGGGCTGGAAAGAAATAGAATACGAGGTGGTGCGCGACCGTTACGACAACTGCATCACGGTGTGCAACATGGAGAATTTTGATCCGCTGGGCATCCACACGGGCGAGAGCATCGTCATCGCCCCGTCGCAGACGCTGACCAACGCGGAGTACCACAAGCTCCGCGCGTTGAGCATCCGCATCGTGCGCCATGTAGGCATCGTGGGCGAATGCAACGTGCAGTATGCCTTCGACCCCTGTTCGGAAGATTATCGTGTCATCGAGGTGAATGCCCGTCTGAGCCGTTCATCGGCTTTGGCTTCCAAAGCCACGGGCTATCCGCTGGCTTTCGTGGCCGCCAAGCTGGGCCTGGGCTACGGGCTGTTTGAGCTGAAAAACTCCGTGACCAAGACCACATCGGCCTTTTTCGAGCCCGCGCTCGACTACGTGGTGTGCAAGATTCCGCGTTGGGACTTGGGCAAGTTTCGCGGCGTGGATCGCGAGCTGGGCTCGTCTATGAAGTCCGTGGGCGAGGTGATGGCCATCGGGCGCACCTTCGAGGAAGCTATTCAGAAGGGGCTTCGCATGATTGGCCAGGGCATGCACGGTTTTGTGGAGAACAAGGAACTGCAAATCGCAGACATCGACACGGCCCTGCGCGAACCGACAGACAAGCGCATCTTTATCATCTCCAAGGCCATGTCGCAGGGTTACACGATAGACCAAATCCATGAGCTGACAAAGATTGACAAATGGTTTTTGCGGAAGCTGCAGAACATCAAGGACACGTCCAATGCCTTGCATGCCTGCAAGAGCATCAATGTGTTGGACAATGAATTGCTCCGCCGCGCCAAGGTGCAGGGCTTCACGGATTTCCAAATCGCCCGGGCCATCGGCATGGAAGAGGAGATGGATATCGAGGAGGCCGCGCTCATTGTCCGCGCCCGCCGCAAGGCTGCCGGTATCGTGCCGGTAGTGAAGCAGATAGACACGCTGGCGGCCGAATACCCGGCGCAGACCAATTATCTGTATATGACATACAGCGGCGTGGCGAACGACATCAACTATGAACACGACAAGCGCAGCATCGTGGTGCTTGGGTCTGGCGCGTACCGCATCGGGTCTTCCGTGGAGTTCGACTGGTGCGGGGTGCAGGCGTTGCACACCATCCGCAAGGAAGGCTACCGCTCGGTGATGATCAACTACAATCCCGAGACAGTCTCGACCGACTACGACATGTGCGACCGCCTGTATTTCGACGAACTGACCTTTGAACGCGTTTTGGACATTCTGGATTTGGAATGCCCGAAGGGCGTGATTGTGTCCACCGGCGGGCAGATTCCCAACAACCTGGCCATCCGGCTCGACCAACAGCGAGTGCCCATCCTCGGCACGACGGCCAAGAGCATTGACAACGCGGAAGACCGCGAGAAGTTTTCGGCCATGCTGGGACGCATCGGGGTGGACCAGCCCGAATGGAGCGCACTGACGAGCATGGAAGACGTGGACGCCTTCATCGCCAAGGTGGGATTCCCCGTGCTGGTGCGCCCGTCCTACGTGCTTTCCGGCGCGGCCATGAATGTATGTTCCAACCAGGAAGAGTTGGAGCGTTTCTTGAAGTTGGCGGCGAATGTGTCTCATAAACATCCTGTTGTCATCAGCAAGTTCCTCCAGCATGCCAAGGAAGTGGAGATGGATGCCGTGGCGCGCGACGGTGAAATCATCGCCTACGCCATCAGCGAGCATATCGAGTTCGCCGGAGTGCATTCGGGCGACGCGACCATACAGTTCCCGGCACAGAAACTCTACGTGGAGACGGTGCGCCGCATCAAGAAGATTTCAGGGCAGATTGCCCGCGAGCTGAAAATCAGCGGGCCGTTCAACATCCAGTTTCTGGCCAAGGACAACGACATCAAGGTCATCGAGTGCAACCTCCGCGCTTCGCGCAGCTTCCCCTTCGTGAGCAAGGTGCTCAAGATTAACCTCATCGAGCTGGCCACGAAAGTCATGCTCGGCGTACCCGTGGAGAAGCCCCACAAGAACCTGTTCGACTTCGACTATGTGGGCATCAAGGCCAGCCAGTTCTCCTTCAACCGCTTGCAGAAGGCCGATCCCGTGTTGGGTGTCGATATGGCTTCCACAGGTGAGGTGGGTTGTTTGGGCGATGACACGGGCAGTGCGTTGCTTGCCGCCATGCTCTCCGTGGGGCAGCGCATCCCGGAAAAGAACATCCTCCTCTCCACCGGCGGGGCGAAGCAGAAGGCCGAGATGCTGGACGCTGCCCGCACACTGAAGGAGCATGGTTACACGCTCTATGCCACCGGTGGGACGAGCCGTTACCTGACGGAGAACGGCATCGAAAACAACCTCGTTTACTGGCCGAGCGAACAACGCGAGCCGCAGGCGCTCACCATGTTGCACGAAAAGAAAATCGACATGGTGGTGAACATTCCCAAGGACTTGACGGCAGGCGAGCTGAGCAACGGGTATAAAATCCGCCGTGCGGCCATAGACCTGAATATTCCCCTGATTACCAACTCCCGGTTGGCCAGTGCCTTCATTCGTGCGTTCTGCAGTATGGACATCGATGATTTGCCGGTCAAGAGCTGGTCGGAATACAAGTAAATGCAGTGAGACAAACTTTTTAAGAGATACCATTATGACGTTTGAGAGCCTTATCGTGCTTTTGGCACTGATTGCCATGTTGGCGGCCTTGGTAAAAGAGGCCATGCGTCCAGGCATGATTCTTTTCACGGTGACCGTGGTGTTCCTTTGTTTCGGCATCATCACGCCGAAGGAGATGCTGGAAGGATTCAGCAACAAAGGGATGATTACGGTGGCTTTGCTTTTCCTCGTGAGCGAGGGGGTGAGGCAGTCCGGTGCCCTGTCGCAGGTGATTAAAAGAATCCTCCCGCAGGGGAAGACCACGGTGTTCAAGGCGCAGCTTCGCATGTTGCCGTCGATTGCCTTCATTTCGGCCTTTCTGAACAACACGCCGGTGGTGGTCATTTTCGCTCCCATTATCAAGCGATGGGCCAAGTTGGTGAAGCTCCCGGCCACGAAGTTCCTCATCCCGCTATCCTACATGACAATTTTGGGCGGGTTGTGCACACTCATAGGCACATCCACCAACTTGGTGGTGCACGGCATGATGATTGAGGCCGGTTTTGACGGGTTGGGCATGTTTGACCTGGCATGGATTGGCATTCCCATCACGCTCATCGGTGCGCTTTACATTTTCCTGACTTCGAAGAAAATGCTTCCGGAAGAACGGGAAGAGCCTGAAGTGGTGGAAGAAGATGATTCGGATCCCGAAGAACCTGTTCACCAGGTGGAAGTAGTAATCGGGGCACGGTTTCCAGGTATCAATAAAACGTTGAAGGAGTTCAACTTCCGTCGCCATTATGGAGCGGAAGTGAAGGAAATCAAACGTGGCGGGAAAGTGATTGCCAACGGGGTAGGGCACGAGCCGATGTACGAAGGCGACACGTTGGTGCTTTTGGCCGACGATTCGTTCGTGAAAACGTGGGGCGACTCTTCCGTCTTCCTGATGATTGCCAATGGGCACGACAATGAGCCGCACGTGAGTTGCCGCAAGCGCACGTTCGCCCTGTTCTTGCTGGTGCTGATGATTGTGGGAGCCACGGTGGGTGAGCTGCCTTGGTTCCAAGAAACTTTTCCGGAATTGAAGCTTGACATGTTCTTCTTCGCGGCCGTGACGGCGGTCATCATGGCGTGGGCTAATATCTTCCCCGCACGGAAATACACGAAGTACATCTCGTGGGACATCTTGATTACCATCGCCTGTGCCTTTGCCATCAGCAAGGCCATGACGAATTCCGGCATGGCGGACATGATTGCGAAGGCTATCATTGACCTGAGCTATAGTTTTGGCCCGAAGAGTACGGTAGGGCCTTATATCCTGCTGGGCGCGTTGTATCTGATTTCCAATGTGATTACCGCCTTGATTACCAATAATGCGGCGGCGGCCTTGGGTTTCCCGCTGGCATTGTCCATCGCGTCGCAGCTGGGGGTGAACCCCATGCCGTTCTTCATTGCGATTTGCATCTCGGCATCGGCGGACTTCTCCACACCCATCGGTTATCAGACGAACCTTATCGTGCAGGGTATCGGTAACTACAAGTTTATGGACTTCGTGCGTGTGGGCTTGCCGTTGAACCTGTTGTGTATGGTGGTGTCGGTATTGCTGATACCGCAGTTTTGGCCGTTTGACTTATAAATAAGACATTCATGGAAGAGACAAAACACATTTATCCGATATTCGACCGCATGCTGACGCGCCTGGACAAGGAGACGTTGCTGGGGCAGCGTGGCGTGATGGTGTGGTTCACGGGACTGAGCGGTTCGGGCAAAAGCACGGTGGCCATTGCCGTGGAGCGCGAACTGCACCGGCGCGGGTTGTTATGCCGCATTTTGGACGGCGACAACATCCGCAGCGGCATCAATAACAACTTGGGCTTCTCTGAGGCAGACCGGGTGGAGAACATCCGGCGTATCGCCGAGGTGGGAAAGTTATTCGTGGACACGGGCATTATTACGCTGGCGGCTTTCATCAGCCCGACAAACAGTCTGCGTGAAATGGCGGAACGCATCATCGGGGAGGCAGACTTCAAGGAGGTGTATGTATCGACCCCGCTGGCGGTGTGCGAGCAACGCGATGTGAAGGGGCTGTATGCCAAGGCGCGTCGGGGCGAAATCAAGGACTTCACGGGCGTGAGCGCGCCGTTCGAGGTGCCGGTTCGCCCGGCCTTGGCGATAGACACGTCGGTGTTGTCGCTGGAAGAGTCCGTGGAGAAAGTGTTGGAACTTATATTGAACCATAAATAAAATAAGGAGTAAGCTTATGTCTGAATATAAATTGAGCCATTTGCAGGAACTGGAGGCCGAATCCATCCACATCATCCGCGAGGTGGCGGCTGAGTTCGAGAATCCGGTGATGCTTTATTCCATCGGGAAGGATTCTTCCGTGATGGTGCGCCTGGCCGAGAAGGCTTTCTATCCCGGCAAGGTGCCTTTCCCTTTGATGCACATCGATTCGAAGTGGAAGTTCAAGGAGATGATTCAGTTCCGCGACGAATACGCCAAGAAATATGGCTGGAACCTGATTGTGGAATCCAACATGGAGGCGTTCCGCGCCGGCGTGGGGCCGTTCACGCACGGCAGCAAGGTGCATACCGACTTGATGAAGACCAAGGCTCTGCTTGACGGGCTGGCCAAGTACAAGTTCGACGCGGCTTTCGGCGGGGCGCGGCGCGACGAGGAGAAGAGCCGTGCCAAAGAGCGCATCTTCTCTTTCCGCGACCAATTCCAGCAATGGGATCCGAAGAACCAGCGTCCGGAATTGTGGGACATCTACAACGCCCGCATCCACAAGGGAGAGAGCATCCGCGTGTTCCCGCTGAGCAACTGGACGGAGCTGGACATCTGGCAATATATCCGGCTGGAGAACATTCCCATCGTGCCCCTCTATTTCGCCAAGGAACGTCCGGTGGTGAACATTGACGGGCAGCTCATCATGCCCGACGATGACCGCTTGCCGGAGAAGTACCGCGACAAGATAGAGATGAAGAAAATCCGCTTCCGCACGTTGGGATGCTGGCCATTGACCGGTGCCATCGAGAGCGAGGCCGACACAATAGAGAAAATCGTGGAAGAAATGATGACCACGACCAAGAGCGAACGCACCACGCGCGTGATTGACTTTGACCAGGACGCGTCGATGGAACAGAAGAAACGCGAAGGATATTTTTAAACACACACGAGGAGGAAGCAACATGGCAATATCAAACATAAAGGAGTTTCTTGACCAGGACGAGAAGAAAGACCAGCTCAGGCTGCTGACGGCCGGTTCGGTGGACGACGGGAAATCGACGCTAATCGGACGTTTGCTGTTCGACAGCAAGAAGTTGTATGAAGACCAGCTCCAAGCTTTAGAGCGCGACAGCAAGCGTGTGGGCAATGCGGGCGACCACATCGACTACGCGCTCCTGCTCGACGGGTTGAAGGCCGAGCGAGAAGAGGGCATCACCATCGACGTGGCCTACCGCTATTTCTCCACCAACCAACGCAAGTTCATCATCGCCGACACGCCGGGGCACGAACAATACACCCGCAACATGATTACGGGCGGCTCCACGGCCAACCTGGCCATCATCTTGGTGGATGCCCGCACGGGGGTCATCACGCAGACCCGCCGCCACACGTTCCTGGTGTCCTTGTTGGGCATCAAGCATGTCGTGCTGGCCGTGAACAAGATGGATCTTGTGGATTTCGACCGGCAGGTGTTCGATGCCATCGTGGCGGACTACAAGGCTTTGACGGATAAGGTGGGCATTGAGGATGTGACTTGTATCCCGCTTTCGGCTCTGGATGGCGACAACGTGGTGGAGAAATCCGACCGGACTCCGTGGTATGACGGGCCTTGCCTGTTGGACTTTTTGGAAACCGTGCCCATCCATACCGACCGCAACATGACGGATTTTCGTTACCCCGTGCAGTACGTGTTGCGTCCCAATTTGGATTTCCGCGGCTTCAGCGGAAAAATTGCTTCCGGCGTGGTTCGCGTGGGCGACGAGGTCATGGCCTTGCCTTCGCGCAAGACATCGCGGGTGAAGCGCATCGTGACTTACGACGGCGACCTGCAGGAGGCTTTCTGTCCGCAGTGTGTGACGCTGACTTTGGAGGACGAGATAGACATCTCGCGCGGCGAGATGCTGGTGCATCCGGCGGACCAACCTTGCGTGGGTCGGCATTTCGAGGCCATGTTCGTGTGGATGGACGAGGAACCGATGGACAGCGGCAAACACTTCTACCTGAAGCAAACGACCAACACTACCCGTGCCACGGTGGACGGCATCTGCTATCAAGTGGATGTGAACACGATGGAACGCCGCGAGGCCGATGGGTTCAAGTTGAACGAAATCGGGAGGGTGCGCATCACCACGGCCAAGCCGTTGTTCTTTGACGCTTATGCCGAGAACAAAGCCACGGGCGCGTTCATCCTGATTGACCCGGTAACGAACAACACCAGCGCGGTGGGCATGATCATCGCCCCTGTGGACGAGAAGGACATTGAGACGGAACGCCTCCCGGAACTGAACCTTCCGAAGCTGGGCATCGGGCCGGAACACTACGAAGCCATCGACCGTGCCGTGAAGGACTTGGAACGGCAAGGGCTGGCTGTCAGCGTCATCAAAGCAAAACCTTAACTTAGCAAAATATCATGGGATTATTGGAATTCAGCAAACTTCCGGTCAACACGCTCGTGGGGGCCGATTGGAAAACGTTCAAGGAAATGACACGCGGACAGGAGATTGCTTCGGACAAGCGCACGAAGTATCTGCTGACGAAGGCCGTGTGCCGCCTGTTGAGCCTGTTGGCTCCCGTGCAAGACCATCGTTACGCGAAATGTCTGGCCGACACGCAGCTTGACCGCGATCCGGTGTTCATCCTTGGCCATTGGCGCAGCGGCACGACATTCGTGCACAACATTTTCGCCCAAGACCCGTCTTTCGGTTATACTACGACCTACCAGACCGTGTTCCCTCACCTGATGCTCTTCGGGCAGCCTTTCTTCAAGAAAACGATGGGGTGGCTCATGCCCGACAAACGTCCGACGGACAACATGGAGCTGGCTCCCGACCTGCCGCAGGAGGAGGAGTTCGCCCTCTCGAACATGATGCCGTATTCTTTCTACGACTTTTGGTTTTTCCCCGAAAGATGGCAGGAATATGCCGATCGCTACCTGACGTTCGAGAAAATCACTTCGGAAGAGTTGCGCGCGTTTAAGGACACTTTTGCCAAGCTCGTCAAGATTTCGTGCGCCAACACCGGCGGACGGGCCTACCTGTCCAAGAACCCTCCCCACACTGGACGGGTGCGCACTCTCGTGGAGATGTTTCCCAACGCCAAGTTCATCTATCTCATGCGCAATCCCTACACTGTATTCGAGAGTACCCGCAGTTTCTTCACCAACACCATCAAGCCGTTGGAACTGCAGCACATCAGTGACGAAGAAATGGAACGCAACGTGCTGCTTACTTATACGAAGCTTTATCGCGCCTACGAGGCGCAGAAGGGCTGCATCCCGGCGGGCAACCTCATCGAAGTGAAATTCGAGGAGTTCGAGGCCGACGCTTTCGGCACTACGTGCCGGGCATACGAGCAATTGGGCATTCCCGGCTTCGCAGAAGCCGAGGCGGCCATCCGTGCTTATACCGACCGCAAGAAGGGCTACAAGAAAAACCGTTACGAATACAAGCCGCGCACCGTCCAGCTGGTGAACGACAACTGGGGCTACGCGCTCAAGGATTGGGATTACGAAATGAAGTGACTCTCTCTGCAAGGCGCGCGGTCGTAACGGCCGTTTGTTTGCCATCCGGGCGGAAAAAAGTTCCGCCTTTGCAGGACGACGGGCCGCGAAGTGGCGGGTGGGGCTTATGCTCCACAGGAACAGCCACGGAAGCAGCCACGGACAACATAAATGGGGCGGGCAGGGGGACTCCTGTATAGGGGATACCTTTCCCGCCCTTCGGATTATCTTCCTTGCAAGGCAGAGGTGTTGTCCATGTGTCCTCCCGTTCTCCTGCCGCATGGGATTTGCAACCCACGAATTGAGTGCCAGGATTTTCAATCCGCGAAAAAGATTTCCTATTCTTGCATAAGCCTGTGCTTGCCATGTGCAAACCCTTATGGATTCCAAGGATTCGGAAATCCTCAGTCTGCCGGGCCTGTCTGGTTATTCCTGCGATATTTGATACATTTTCGGACAATCAAGTAGAGCCATAGTTTGATTCGCAACAGGAAACCGATGTTCTTCACGCGATACTTCCAGTATGATGGTTTCAGGCTGGGGCTAATGGAGTGCGGGGCGCATATCCCGCACCATCGGGACAATTCCGGTGTGACGTAGAGGTAGAATGGGCCAGCCCATGGCATGTCTTTTGAAGCACGGGTTGAATGATGTGCGGGAATGTATGTCACGTCAAGGTCGGCCATGGCATTGATGACATGTTGGTAACCGTTCATATAATTGGCCTTTTGTAAGATTACCAATTTGCTTTTGGGGCTCATGAATATGGCGTTGTGTGAAATGGAACCTTCGGTCGCCACCATATTGTTACAATTCATCATTAGCCATATTTGTGCCGTGACACTCAGCTTTTCTGGAGCGATGACCTGGTATCCCCGTTGTTCAAACAATCTTTCTATTTGAATTTCGTTGTAGTCCTTATTGTGCTTTAATCGGGTTCGGGTCAGGTAAATGTCGTGTGGTGTTGGAAGAGGAAGACCGGCTTCACGCACATGCTTGTCCACGTTTGCTTTGATGCGGCTTATTTCATCTGCGAAGAAGCTGTGGAAAAGCCTTGTGTCATCGGGCAGTGCGATGAGACTGTTATCTGGCACTGTCACATTTTTGAATTGTGTGGGAGTGGTGACATGCAGCCATTTCCCACAGTCATACCCGCCTAATTCCCAAAGCTCTAACTGATATTGGGAGACAGGACGGTTTTCAAAAGTGACGTATGCTATTTGAGCCCCTTTCAAAATCATGCTTTTTGCTTCAGGAGTGTGAAGGAACCACAACTTTTTCAGACTGTCCGTAATCACGTTTCCCCATTCAGGAAGTAAAAAACCAATGTAGATTACAGATTGGTCACTCTTTTTGCAAGAGGCGGGGTATGGACCGCCAACTTTGCACGGCATTTCGTGTAAGGCGGACGATTCGACGAACAGATGTTCCGCGTCTGTAACGCCGCCGCTGTAATCATATTCAATTTGATTCCTTTGCAGGCAAGGCAAGATGCAACCGTTTTCATACGTGGTTACCGACAGCGTTCCTTGCAACACATGGTTGCCGGCTTGTTTGTTTATATCGGAATATATCGGTTCTTTGAGATAAGACAGGTCATAGTGCATAACGTGGCTCAATTGAAGAAACAAAGGACGGGAAGCGACACCGAGGGTTTAATTGAAGAAATTCCATGAAAGGCCGAAGTGGATGTTGAGCGGATTGATGGGGTAGTGGGGGACGAGGAATGAGTTCATATTCCCTGTGCCGGCATTCACGTGGTTGACATTTACATAGAGGCGACAGTGTTTCAGGTGCAGGTTGAGATAGGCGTTGCAGATGGGATAGTTGCCTAGCTTGACACGCGTTTCCGGGGCCTGCACGGTGAATTGTTGTATGATGGGGGCATAGTCCGGCGCATAATATTCGGTAAAGAACCTGACGTCTCCTCCGAGCTGCACACGCAACACTTTGGCAATGCGGAATACGATATAGAGATTGCTATATGCCGAAAGGTCGGGCAAGGGGAGTATGTCCGCATGGCTTGTCTTTTGATAAGCCACTTCGTTTTCCCAATGCAGGATGCCCCATTTGAAGTCTTGATTAAGCTTGGCACTGAACACTTGCACACTGTTGCCGTATTGCTTCACGGAAATCCGGTTGCTGTATCCGGCAAAGTCCCCGGATTCGTTGTTGTAGGCTATTTTTTCGGTGGCGAAGTAGGCATAGTTTTTGATGTTTTCCACGCCCACTGTCAGCCGGGTGCGGGTACGTTGCAATGAAAGAGTCCCTTCAATGCGGGTGCGGAATTCTTTGTCGAGGTTGTTATCCCACCAAGCGAACTGTGAGTGGTAGTGGCGCATGTAGAAACTCGGGTTGAGGTTCTTGACGAATGCGCGGGCGGCCAGCTGCACCGTGTCCTTGAAGAGTGGAAAATTAAGGTCGGCTGTTCCTTCCACATCGAATTGCCCCAAGTCTTCGCCCAGCAGCACGACTTCTCCCGTGACATCATAGTGGAGCGTTTTTCCTTCGCGCTTGCTCAATTGCCCGCCCACTGAGATGTTGTTTTCCGAGTAGCCTTGTTCTATTTTTGTTTGCCCGAGCAGGCCGGGCATCGTGAAATGGCGGTATTCGTGGGAGGCGAATGCCGTCAGCCCGGCCTTGGCCCATTTGTTGAATCCTTCGCGCAGGGCGATGCCGAGGGTGTTCTTGACGGAAATGCCGCGTGTGCGGTCGCTCATGTTGTCGGGATCGCCATAGAAGAGATCTGCATAATAGTGTTCGGGCGTGTCGTAGGAATATACCGTATGCTTGGCATTGCGGATGCGCAACGTGTGGATGAAGCTGGTCACCGGCACGAAATCTTCGGGCAAGTCTTGTTTTTCCATGAAGTCGTTCCGGAGCGAGTCCATGAAGGCATGTTGGCGCGCCGTGTCGGCCTGGGCATATTGTTGCCTCAACAGGCTGTCGCGCACACCGGCCAGCAGCACGGAGTCGGCCGGCATGACGGGCATCAGCGAATCTGGCAATTCAACAGGTTTGTAGAACCCCAGGTTGTAACGGTGGGTCAGGTAATAGGTCTGGTCTTCGTTGCGGTTCCAGTTTTCCGACAGGACGGTCGGGATGTCGCGTGAGCCGAACGAGCGGGTAAAGTCTTCCGGGTGGGTAATATAGTTGTCATCTTCGATGCCGCCGTTTTCGCCAAACCGCATGTGGTTCACGCTGATCCAAGCGTGCATGTCATATTGGTCGCCACGGTAGTAGCCATAGAGGGAGCCGTTGAAAAGCGAGGTGGCCTGGTTGTTGTAATAGCCCCGCCCGTAGAGGTAGTCCACCTTGAATCCTATGCCGGCTATTTTGTTGATGTTGCTGGAAAAGGTGGCGCGCAAACGGTCTTCGCCGTCTTGCTTGTTGCCACAGGAGTGGTAAGAGAGGTTGGTGATGGGGCTGAGCGTGTTGACGAAGAGAAATTCGTTGACAGGGGTATAGAAGTAGTCGAACGGGTCGGCAAAGATGAAATTACTGTACGGCTTGCGGTCCATGAACAGGCGGGAAAGGCGCGGGGCGCCAAGGTTGCCCAGAAAGTTATATTGCCCCGTGGGGCCGGCCGTGAGATTGAAATTCTGGAAGTTGTTGGGTATCGTGTCCATTTCGGCGGGGGTGACATTGCCGAAACGTTCGTCGATTTTCCAGGCAAACGAGCCGATGGGGATAATTTTTTCAGTTTGCGAAGTGTCACGCCCCCAGATGTAGGCATCGTTTCCGCTCCCGTCGAAGATGGGATTGCCGAACTCGTCCGTCGGGACAGGATTTCCATTGGCATCCACCGGATTCCCGTTGGCATCTGTGCCGTACGGGGCGTTGATGGTGTTCTGCGCCAAGGCTGGCATTGCCGCGCACAATATAAGGAAGAATATGAGCTTCAATTTCATCATGGGTGCAAAGATAGTAAGAAAAAGGGGAAAGGGACGTATTTCTAAATCCGAAATACGTCCCTTTAAGTTTTTTTCTTGGGATTGGCAAGTTAGCCGAGCTTGAAAATGATGTCCATGCCTTTGCGGAGCGCGGCTTCGTTCATCGGGATAAGGTCGTGGTGTCGCGCGGGAAGCGTTTTGCGCAGTGCATGGATTACGTCATCGATTTGCACTAACGGACATACTTTCAGCAATCCGCCCAGTACGATCATGTTGAATGCTTTGGCGGCTTTCATTTCGGCTGCGGCATCCATGGCGTCGATGCGGTACACCGTGATGTCCGTGCGCGAAGGCGGTGTGCAAATGCCGTAGCCGTCGTAAATCAGTGTGCCGCCCGGCTTGACGGCCGGTTCGAATTTTTCCAGCGAAGGTTGGTTGAGGATGACGGCCGTGTCATACGTACTCAGGATGGGGGATGAGATGCGGGTGTCGCTCACGATGACCGTGACGTTGGCCGTGCCGCCGCGTTGTTCCGGCCCGTAGGAAGGCATCCAAGTCACTTCCTTGCCTTCCACCATGGCGGCATAGGCCAAGATTTTTCCCATCGAGAGTACGCCTTGTCCGCCGAATCCGGCTATGATGATTTCTTCTTTCATGATTTTTTGCGTTTAATGAGTGGGACTTTCCGCCGTGGTGTCCTTCAAGTCGCCGAGCGGATAGAATTTGAACATGTTTTCTTCCATCCATTGGTTGGCCTTTTCCGGTGAAAGTTTCCAACCTGCATTACAGGTAGAAACGATTTCAACCAGGCTGGCGCCTTTGCCTTGCATGGAGTTTTCGAAGGCTTTGCGGATGGCTTTCTTGGCTTTGCGGATGGCTGCCACGGTATGCACGGACTGTCGTGTCACGTAACATGTGCCTTCCAATGTGGCGGCGATTTCAGTGAAATTCAGCGGATAGCCGTGCAGGTCGGCCACACGTCCGTAGGGACAAGTGGAAGTCTTCATGCCCATCAGCGTGGTAGGAGCCATTTGCCCGCCTGTCATGCCATAGATGGCGTTGTTGATGAAGATGATGGCAATGTGCTCGCCCCGGTTCAGGGCATGGATGCTTTCGGCGGTGCCGATGCAGGCCAAATCACCATCTCCCTGGTAGGTGAAGACCAACCGGTCGGGCCACAGGCGTTTGACCGCACTGGCCACAGCGGGCGCGCGTCCATGGGCAGCCTCTATCCAATCCACGTCAATGTAATTGTAAGCGAATACGGCGCAACCTACCGGCGAGATGGCCACCGTTTTTTCTTCCATGCCCATTTCTTCAATGATTTCGGCCACAAGCTTGTGCACTACGCCGTGGCTGCATCCCGGGCAATAATGCATCGGGGTGTCGTTGAGCAACGTCGGTTTTTTATAGACCAGATTTTCCGGCCGCATGATTTCTTCTTTGGTCATGATGTGTAATGTTTAAAACAGGAAGCGTAAAAGGAATTCGATGATTTTGAGGAACATTCCCGCTCCGATGACCGCGATGCCCACGATGTGGCGGTCGGGCATGGCGAAATAGAGGACAAGCCCCGCTACGGCAAGGACGAGGAACGAAGTATTCAACACACGACGTACACTTTCTATGGATGGGCCTCTGCGTTTGGCGCGTTCCTTGTTGGCCGTTTCCTCAATCAGCTTTTCAATTTCTTCTCGGGTCATGGGATTTGTTTGAAGAGTTTTTCTTTCAGGGCGCGGATGACTTCGTCGGGTGTGGGCACCACGCCGCCCATGCGCCCGTAGTGGGTTACGGGAGTTTGGCCGTGGGTGGCTAGCAGGATGTCTTCCACCATTTGTCCGGCGTTGATCTCGAAGCTCAGGATGCCTTTCACTTGTTTGGCCAGCCGGGCTACTTCCTTGGTGGGGAAAGGCCAGAGTGTAATGGGGCGGAGCAGACCTGCCTTGATGCCTTCTTCGCGGCACATCTCAATGACTTTCATGCCGATACGTGCTGCCGAGCCGAAGGCCACGATGAGGTATTCAGCATCTTCGCACATCTCTGTTTCGAAGCGCACTTCCTTTTCCTTGATTTCCATGTATTTGGATTGCAAGTGCAGGTTTCTTTGCTCCATTTTCGTGCAGTCCAGTTCAAGCGAGGTGAGGATGTTGGGTTTCCGTTCTTTTTTACGTCCGTTGGTGGCCCAAGGGCATTCTTTTTGTATCTGCGCTTCTGTGCGACGCGGCTTGAAAGGGGGGAGGACGAGTTTTTCCATCATCTGCCCGATGATACCGTCGCTCAGAATCATGACCGGGTTGCGGTATTTGAACGCCAATTGGAAAGCCAAGTCCACGAAATCTGCCATTTCCTGCACAGAGGCCGGTGCCAGCACGATGACGTTGTAGTCTCCGTTACCTCCGCCGCGTGTGGCTTGAAAATAGTCCGACTGACTGGGCTGGATGGTGCCCAAACCGGGTCCCCCGCGTTGCACATTGACAATCAGCCCGGGGATTTCGGCCCCGGCCATGTAGGCGATGCCTTCTTGCATGAGCGCCACGCCGGGACTGGAAGATGATGTCATGCAGCGTTTTCCCGAAGCTCCGCCTGCATAGACCATGTTGATGGAGGCCAATTCGCTTTCGGCCTGCAAGACCACCATGCCGGTTGTTTCCCACGGCTTTTCCAAGGCCAGCGTTTCCAACACTTCGGATTGCGGGGTGATGGGGTAGCCGAAGTAACCGTCGCATCCGCAGCGTATGGCGGCATGCGCGATGGCCTCGTTTCCTTTCATTAAGACAACTTCTTTTTCTGCCATAGCTTATTCTTCTTTCTTCTTATATACAGTGATACATCCGTCCGGGCACACAATGGCGCACGAGGCGCACCCGTTGCATTCGTCTTTCCGGACTTGTATGGCATAGTGATATCCTTTTGGGTTCACTTGCTTTTCCGCGAGCGCGAGGAGATGGAGCGGACATGCCGCCACGCACAGGTTGCATCCCTTGCAACGCTCATGGTTTACTACAATTACACCTTTGAATTTCCCCATGATTTATAATTATGCTATAAAGTTCCTTATGGATTATAATAATCTTTATGATAAAACTCGATGATGTCAGCCAGCATCCGGTGGGCTTCTTTTGCCGGACTGTCCGGGTTGACGGCCATGGCTTCAAGATAGCAGTTCATGGCATGCGCGAAATCTCCTAGTTTGCGATAGGCGTTCCCGAGGAGATAATAAAGCTGGTCGCTTGGCGATGGTGCGGACGAAATTAGTCCGTTCAGCCGTTCGATTTCCTGTTCGATTCGGCTTTCCGTTGTCATTTTGCTGCTTTCATTTTGTTTTTCCATCCAATGCGATGTTTTCTTGTTACACAAAGATAGCTTTTATTTGCTAGAAAAGCACAGGAAGTTGCAAATAAAAAGGTTTTTAAACACTTGAAATTGCTCTTTTTGATGGGGGGGATTTATTAATTTGCTGAAATATAGCCAAATGTGTTTTGGGTGTATTTGGTTGCAAATGAAACTTAATATTTCGTGAGACGGCCTTGTTTTTTGCACATATCCAGGCCTTTTGTGCCGTTTTATTTGGTTTTGCACAAAGAGTGCCATGAGTGTGTAAAAAGAACATTTTGCAATGGAAAATGCTGTTTGCTCACCATTTTGTTATTTTGGGGTTGAATGCTAGGGACTGCAGTTTCCGGCTCTGCTGGTGAGGACGAGGGGGATGACAGGGAAATGATGCTTGCACAGCTCCGTGATTTTCGCTATCTTCGTAAACGTATGTAAAATAAGATATATAAATGAAAGCGTATAACATTGTCACTCTTGGCACCCATCCAGAATGGCGCACACAGGCAGCCCATTGGTTTCATGAGAAATGGGGGGCAGCGGAAAATCAATGTGGGTACGCATAAATCATAGAGAGTCTGCCGCGTGGGATTTGAAGTCATAGGTGGTTGCAAGATTTGCCAAGGGCGGTGAAACCGTCCAATGATATGTAACTGTCTGGTGAGCAAAGCGAACCTGCGGCAATTCAAGTTCCTCAAATCCGGGCTTCGAAGAAGTCCAACTGCAATCCGGAACGTTATTCGACTTTTTCGAAGCCGATAAGTAAAGTGCACGCTCGCCAGCAGGTTCGATTCGTTCCCCAGTGTTACATATCGCTAGAACCTTTTCAAGGCGCTGATTATGAGAAGTGCATCCGAAAAAATCTTTCAACTACCTATGATTTGAAATCCATCGCAGCGAAGAGTTTGTCCCTCCGTAGGCAAAACTCCTCCGCCTTGTAGGGGAGGTGGCCCGTAGGGCCGGAGGGGTTTCCCATGCACAAGAATGATTTTCCCCTTTTCCCGACTCGTTTTGTCCATAGATGCGTCCGGTGTTGTGTTCCTTGGGCGTGAGACCCCCTCCGCCCCTTCGGGGCTCGCCCCCTGCGAGGCGGGACCGTTTTGGCATCCGCATGGCGAACAAAACGACCACTATGGCCGCCGCATGGCGAACAAAACGACCACTATGGCCGCCGCATGGCGAACAAAACGGCCATTATGGCCGCCGCATGGCGAACAAAACGGCCATTATGGCCGCCGCAAGGGAAACAAAAGGGGCGTTACGACCCCCAAAATCAGAATGTCATGAAATGCTTGTGAAAACAGATAAATTGTGCCGTTTTGGCTGATTTTCGTGACGCGACTTTTGCACAATCCGTCCCAAATAGCAGATTTTTGCGCGATTTTTTTGCACAAAACGGGGCTTCTGTGCAAGGTTTTGTCAGCGCATTTTACTTTTTTGGACGGTCTGACGAGAAATTTCGGGGCCGGAACGCGAAATTCCAAGCCCCGGAATTTCTTTTTCGGGGCTTGGAATTTCTTTTTCGGGGCTCGGACGAAAAAATCCCGGTACGGAAACTTTTTCGCGGCGGCTTTGGGGGCGTTTTTCTTTCCCGTTGGAACTTTTCTCCGGACACGTTTCCCGTGTCATTTTGCCGGCGGAATCCTCCGGCGGGCTTTCCCGCCGGTCGGGCTTCTGCGCCGGGAGTGTCCCGTGCTCCGTCAAAAGGGCAGGTTTGGAGGGGATTCCGCGACATTTTGATTCCCGCATGGCGCGTGTGGCTGCGTTCTTTCCGCGCCGTCCCGGCCCGGCGGCCGGATACGCGAATCTCAAAAGCCGAAAATGAGCAAATTGTCAACATGCACCCGAATGTATCATTCTGTCAATGGAAGGAAGTGCGCAGGGGGCGCATGTCCTTTCGCACCGAAATCCGAATAATATTCCCTTGCAGGGGGACATTGTTATTCCACTTGCCCGAAACAGGGCTGCACGGCAACACACATTTCCACACTTCCCGATGTCGGACTTGAACAACGCGGAGGTGGCGGAACTGATGTACGATTGACTGCGGGAGAAAGGGTTGGTTTTATTTTTCAGTAAAATGGGTACAAACATCGGGAATATGTGTATCTCGCCGTATCTTGTTTCGCCGTATCTTTGCAACATCAGAATAATCCTCAAATTTGGAAAATGTATGAAAAAGACAATTCTAGTATTAACCGCTGTGATTATGGCATTTAACAACATTACACTTATGGCTCAGAATAAAATAACCCAAACCGCCGGGCGCAATGTTCTCGGCGAATTCGCTCCGAAGTTTGCGGAGCTTAATGATGATGTCCTTTTCGGAGAAGCGGTCTGGAACGATTCCACGCTTTCGCTCCACGACCACAGCCTGGTGACTATCTCTATCCTTCTCGGCAAAGGGTTGGTTGACTCCTCTTTCCGTTCGCACCTTGAAATGGGCAAGAAGCACGGTATCACACGCAAGGAAATAGCGGCATTACTGACACAGGCCGCTTTCTATGCCGGATGGCCAAACGCATGGGCCGGGTTCCGTGTGGCGAAGGAGGTCTGGGCGGAAGATGATGCGGCTACTGAGAAGGAACGCTTCCAGCAACAGATGATATTCCCCATCGGCGAGCCGAACACCGCATACGCCAAGTATTTCATCGGAAACAGCTATCTGGCTCCCATATCCAAGGAACAGATACCGTTCAATAATGTCACTTTTGAGCCGCGCTGCCGCAACAACTGGCACATCCACCATGCGACCAAAGGAGGTGGGCAGATGCTTGTCTGCGTGGCAGGAAAAGGCTGGTATCAGGAAGAAGGCAAGCCTGCCGTGCAGATGTTTCCGGGCGACGTCATCCACATCCCGGCGAATGTGAAGCACTGGCATGGAGCGGCTGCAGACAGTTGGTTTGCGCATCTTGCCTTTGAGGTTCCGGGAGAAAACTCTTCCAACGAATGGTTGGAGCCTGTGACAGACGAAGAGTATAACCAATTGGGAGAATGATTATGACACTCGAAGATTTCAAGGATTTCGTGAAGACGGGCAAGCCGCTCGACACGGAAGAGATACATCTGTTTATGGACAAAATGGGCGGGGAGGCACGGAAAACCACTTTCCGGCTGAACTCCGCCTATCACACTCCGGAGGAAATCAGGGACATCTTGTCCGAGCTTTTTGGGAAAGCCGTTTCTTCCACGCTCCGTGTGTTCCCGCCGTTTTATACCGATTTCGGAAAGAACATCGAGATAGGCGAGAATGTGTTCATCAATGCCTGCTGCCATTTTCAAGACCATGGCGGCGTGACCATAGGGGATGGCTGCCAAATAGGGCACAATGTGGTGTTTGCCACACTCAACCATTTCTTGGAACCAGAGAAACGCAAGATGACCTACTCTGCGCCTATTGTCCTTGGGAAAAACGTTTGGGTGGGCTCTAATGCCACCATCCTGCAAGGCGTGGCCATCGGCGACAATTCCGTGATTGGTGCCGGAGCGGTCGTAACAGGCGATATTCCTGCCAATACGGTCGCGGTCGGCGTCCCGGCAAAAGTGGTCAAACACATATAACCAAAGCATGCCTGCATGAGAAAGATATTGTCCACTCATTGTTTGCGGGAATGTCTTTCGGGGCGGCTTCACTTTGCGGGTAACCGCATCGCCATGCTGGCCATGCCCGTTCCGCAACCGTGCTGATAAGAATTTATTTAGAGCCGGAATTGCTTTTCTCCTTGCTTTACCTTATTTTTGCGGGCAACTGACAATAAAAATCCAATGGCAATGAAAACCGAATTGGAAAAATGTATGGCGGGCGAGCCTTTCAACGGAGGGAGAGACCCGAAAATTGTGGAAATGACTCTACGGGCAAGACGCTTGTTGGCGCAATTCAATGCTACGGACTATGCCGACAAAGAACGGAAACAGGCGTTGCTGCGTGAAATGTTCGGAAGCATAGGCAAGGGCGTTCATGTGGACATTGATTTTCATTGTGAATACGGGAAAAATATCTTTGTGGGTAACAAGGTCATCATCAATATGAACTGCACCTTCGTGGACAATCACCGTATCGTGATAGGTGACAATGTTTTGATAGCGCCTAACGTGCAAATATACACCGCCACCCATTCCATCGACGTGCGTGAACGGATGACTTGGGACTGGAAGGAAGGCGATGACATCTGCAACACCATAGCCCGTCCTGTCAGGATTGAAGATGGCGTATGGATAGGCGGCGGGGCAATATTGTTGCCCGGAGTGACTGTCGGAAAGAATGCGGTCATCGGCGCGGGCAGTGTAGTGACACGTTCCATTCCTGCCAATTGCGTGGCAGTGGGAAATCCGTGCAGGGTGATTCGGATGTTATAGCGGTATGAAAAATGTCTTGCTGCCGTCAACGTAGACTTTGGCGGTATTCCGATGGTTACCTGAAGAATTGTGCGCTGGCGAGGCGGTGTGCTTCATCGCAGGCCGTCACCTGGTAACGCCGCGGCAACTCCTCTTGCGCTTTTGCCGTATTCCGTCTGCCCGAAGCGGGATTTCAGTTTTTCATTCCGGTTTTCCTTGTAGATATATGAATGGACAATATTATTTTATCCTTTAATTATCGTTTAACTTTAATTTTATGGCGCAGATATAGACTAAGCGATAATAACCACCAAACAAAAAGCAAGAAAAAATTATCGTTAAATGTAAATTTAGCATTTATCATAATGAATGTCCGCATGTTACCAAATTAGCAAAGTTTAAACTGCCAAGTTGCTCCACAACCATGTTTTGGAACACTTTGTGCAGGATATGAGACGTGAGACAATAAACAAATGAATTATGAACCTGCTTGATTTTTACCATCAATATCCCGACGAGGCATCCTGTGAGGAAGCCCTCCGCCGTTTCCGTGAGCATCACGGTCTGTTCTGTAGTCAATGTGGCGGTTTGCGCCTGAGCTGGAATCCGAGCCACAAGTCCTGGACGTGCATGGATTGCAAGCATGAGATGCAGCTTCGTTCCGGTACGGTGATGCAAGGCAGCCATCTGCCGGTGCGTGACTGGTTCGCGGCCATGTTCCTTCTGACGGCGACCAAGCGTGCCATATCCACCAAGGAGATACAGCGCCAGATTGGCCGCAAGCGTTACCAGCCCGTATGGGAGATGGTGCATAAGCTGCGCGACGTGATGGGCAAGCGCGACGGAGGCTACCCCCTCCATGGGGACATGGAGGTTGACGAGGGCTTCTTCTCCACGGAAACGCCCGAAGAACAGAAAGATTGCCCGTTGAAGCGCGGACGGGGAAGCCAGCGCAAGACCTCTGTCCTTGTCATGGCGGAAAGCAGCCTGCCAAAGACGCCTCCGGCCAAGAAGTACAGTACGCCCAAGAGTGTCGGGCATATAAAGATGCAGGTCATCGACGATTTCAAGGCTTCCACCATTACGAGCAAGATTAAGCAAGGTACGGACGGGAATGCCGATGTGACCACGGACGGGTTCAGCAGCTATGCCTCCCTTGAAAAGAACGGGGTGGCATCCTCCCATCATACCGTCGTTACGGACGACAAAAGGAGTGTCGGGAAAGTCCTGCCATGGGTACACATTGTCATCAGCAACGCCAAGAGGAGCATACTGGACACTTACCATGACATAAAAGCGGAGTTCCTCCAGCTCTACCTCAACGAGTTCTGCTACAAGTTCAACAGAAGGTATTTCGGATTCAGGCTTTTTGACAGGCTAGAACTTTGTGCGTGTTCCTATAGGGCGGACTTCAAACATAGAATCTACTAATTGGCAACTTGCGGACATTCATTTTTATCATTATCGTTTGACACTATTTTTGGCTATATTTGCAGCACGGAAACAATTAACATAAAATGTATATGAAACTACGAATTAAAGAAGTTTGCCAAAAGTGCAACATCACGCAAAAAGAGCTTGCCGAAAAATTAGGCGTTTCAGAAGTGACATTAAGCCGTGCATCAAACGGTAATACATCGCTTCCATTACTTGAAAACATCGCCGCCGCTTTAGGTGTTGAGGTGTCGGAATTGTTCGCCGCCACGAAAGAGGGCATAATACATTGCCCGTATTGCGGCAAGTCCATAACCATAAAGACCGAAAGCGTATGAACACGGAAATAACAGCCCTGTTGCAGGAATGCGACACGCTCAAGGCCAAACTTTCGAGCCTGCGGCCATTGCCGCCCAGGCCCTGAAAAAGATCGAGGAAGCATACAACATCGAGTACACCTACGAGAGCAACCGCATCGAGGGGAACACTCTCACGTTGCAGGAAACGGAGTTGGTAGTCAACGAGGGGGTGACTATCGCCGGGAAATCGATGCGCGAACACTTGGAGGCAATAAACCACGCCGAGGCCCTAGACTACATCCGCGACTTCGCCAAGAGCGACATTGAGATAAGCGTAATGACAATCAAGGAGATACACGCCCTTGTGCTGCACGGTATCAACCGCGAGAACGCCGGACGTTACGGGACGGTGCCCGTGAGGATAAGCGGAAGCACCCACACGCCGCCGCAACCGTACCTGTTGGATAAGCAGATGGAAGATTTCATGCTGCGTTTTGGCGAAATGGAGGCACAAGGCGAACACCCGGTGCTTATCGCCGCCTACCTGCACGAAGTGTTGGTACGCATTCGTCCTTTCATCGACGGCAACGGGCGCACATCGCGGCTTTTGATGAACTTGTACCTGTTGCGCCACGGCTACACCATCGTGAACTTCAAAGGCTGGACGTTTGGAAGCAGGGGCGGCCACTGCGAGCCTCAACCTTTCAGAACTGCCTCTACAATTTCCGCATTTCCTTTCCGGCCAACAGATACTCGTTTGGAAGATGTGGCCTTGTCTGCGCCGCGATGAACAATGGCCGGGTCAGCATCGTGTCCACGCATAACGAAGAAGTCGCCGTGTGCATCTACAATTTGGACGGACGCGTCTTGTGGCAAGGGGTTGTGGCACCGGGCTGCGCGGCGGATACCGGTTTACAGGATGGCGGTATCTATCTGATAAGGATGGAACAGAAGAAATGACTTGTAAAGACACAAAAGCTCATTGTCCGCTAATTTCCTTATTCCTTGTCAAATACAAAAAGAGCCACCCAAATCCAGGCGGCTCCTTTTGTGCTGTTGTCATAGGCCTATTTGAACAGCCCGTCCAAATATTCATAGAAAGCCGGGTCCTCGCCTACGACCACCTTGGCAATCTTGCCTTCGGGATCCACGACGATTTTCGTCGGATAACCTTCAATGGCGTAGAGGATGCTGACATCGTTCTTTCCGCTTTCATTGCGCACGTGCAGCCACGGTATGTCGTGCTCCTTGACGGCTTCTTTCCATTTCTCTTCCGTGTCGTTGCAGTCGATGCCGAGGATTTCCATCTTGTTTTTGTACTTGTCGTAGTATTTCTTCATGTCGGGGATGCCTTTGATGCACCATCCGCACCAACTACCCCAGAAGTCCAGCACCACGTATTTGCCGCGCAGCGAGGAGAGTGCCAGGTCTTTTCCGTTGATGTCCTTCAGCGTGAAATCCGGAGCCGGCGCGCCTTCAGTGATGGCCTTTTTGGCTTCTTCGCGGGCTTGTTCTTTGGCGAGCATGTTGTCAAGCGATTGGTAAAGTGCGGCAAGCGGGCCGTTCTTTACCTTGTCCGCCAGTTTGGGCAACAGTTCACGGATGTTGTCCATGCCCAAGTTGGCCAACAGATAGAGCGACACATCGCTGTCCAAATGCTCGTTCACGAATGTTTTCTTGGCATCTTGTATCTGCTGGAAAATTTCTTGCGCGGGAGCATAGAAGCGCATGATGGAGTCGTAAGGAATGCTGTCTTTTTGCATTTGCATGGCTTTCACATACATCTCTGTTATTTGTTCTTCTGCGGCTTTCCACGCTTTTTCCGCTTCGCTGAACGCGGTGAAGAACGTGCTGCCTTCCACTTGGTGGTCTTTCATGCTGCCGGTCAGCGTGATGTTTTCTCCGGGAAATACCAACAAGTTGATTTGGCTGTTCATTTCGCTCTCTTCCGTTTCAGGCGCGCCAGAATGGTAGATGGCGAGTTCCAAGGGGATGCTGTCGCATGCCACATCATAGGTGAATTGCCCGCTTTGCGCCACGAGGGTGTCCACTTTAAGTTGGCTGCGTTGGTTCACGGGGGTGTACATCACGAACAAGGTGTCGTTGGCCACGTCTTGGAGCGTTCCGCTCACGGTCGTTTTTTCTTGTCCCGGTTGGCAGGCGCAAAAGAGCACCGTGCCCAGCATCAAGCTGATAGTTTTTTTCTTCATGGGTGTAGTTGTTTGTTTTTATAAATTGCTTTATGGCTTCGTTTATGAAGCATTTTTCCAATTGATATGCTTGTCGGAAGTCAATGGCGTTTGCCATTCCTTGGCATATTGTGCTTTTCCGACGGTGCAAACATACGGAAAATTTTTAAGTTTCGCGTCCGTATGAGTTTGAAAAAGTGTTGTGAGTGGATTTTTCTATTCATCTTTCAATGTCTGTGGCGTTGTGATAGGATAAATGGAGAAATATGCGATGCGGTGAAAGGATGGCTTCTTGGGAATCTTTGTTTTGACAGTGCAAAAGCTTTAGGCTAAAGATACGTATCTGCAGCCAAGATACGGAATAACTGTGGCATATGTCCACCCTGACCTGCGAGCCGGGACAGTTTTGCCATCCGCATGGCAAACAAAACGGTCATTATGGCCGCCGCATGGGGAACAGAAGGGGCGTTGCGTTCCGCGCAGAGTTTATCAAATCCTTGTCAAATTTCGACTGTCCATTATTTGTTCCTGTAATATTACAATGAGACGGGATGGGACAACGCGGTCGCTCTCTTGCGGAGAGAGCCACGATTTTAGTGCAAAGAAAGCAAAAAGCTATTAATCAGCCAAAATTAGTCGAAACTTTTTTTTATAGATTTATTTACTTTCTTTGTTATTCATTCCGGAACTTTTTTCATAATGTATTCCGCAAATAATTTGATATTAACCTGTTATGCTTGCTTGTGGCTCTCTCCGCAAGAGAGCGACTAAGAAGTATAACAAACTAAATTAAAATCAATGAGTAAGAAGAAAGTTTTGCTGCCAATTTTGGCACTTTCGTTTTGCTTGTCGGCTGAAGCGCAATTCATCGAACAAGGCGGGCAAGAGAAAATCAGCAAAGGTGATTGGTATGTGGGTGTCGGAGGCGGATTCCATACCAACTTCATGCGTTATTCGGATTTGGACGAAGATTATTATCCCGACAGCAAGAACCTGAACAGCGGAGTGTTCAACGTGTTTTTCCAATATGAGTTTGGCAACAAGCGCCAGTTTGCCATCCGTCCGGAAATCGCGTTTCTTCGCAGGGGAGGCAAGTTGGTCAACATCCGTTCGAATGAACCTGATTTTTATGAATTGGAAGGCATTGAAGACATTCACTATACGCTGAAATCACGTTATGTGGACATCCGGGTGCCGTTGATTTACAATTTCTTGGATGCAGACTCCAAAATCCGTCCCTATGTGTATATCGCTCCGGCTCTCGGATTTGCCACAAAAGGTACCATCCGCATGCAGGAAGACTATGTGGATGGATCTTATTATGGTTATGGAATGGATTTGTCCAAGGCCAACATGGCCGGGGTGTATTTCTCCGGTTCAATCGGTGTCGGTGCGAAATACCAGTTTGAAATTGCCGGGAATACGTTCTTTGTGGGGCTGGAAGCCGACTATGAATTAGGGTTTACCGATACTTACGGAGGCAAGGAAAAAGACGGGGAAGCTGTGGTAAATCCGGATTTGGTGGAAATAGGATGGTCAAAACCAAGCTACGAATTGGAAGGGACGCGCAAATTCTCCGGTATTGAAATCAAGGCTACTTTGGGCGTACCTTTCAGTGTGTTTAAGAAAAAAGCGGCTCCGGCATCCACGCGCGTGGCGGTTACACCCGCACCGCAGCCTAAACCGGAACCTGTCGTGAAAGAGAAGCCTTGCTATACGCTTGAGGAAATCAACGACATGATGTTGCGCGGCGAGCCGGTGGAAGGTAAGACCATTTGCGCTATTGATGCCATCAACTTTGATTTCGGCAAGAGCACAATCAAGCGTGAGTCGCACGACTATCTGAACAATTTGGCGAATACCTTGATTCGGACGAATGCCAAGATTGAAGTGAAAGGGCACACGGACAACGTGGGGACGGAAGAGTTCAACATGAAGCTTTCCAAAGACCGGGCCAAGGCCGTGATGGATTATCTCATCAGCCGTGGAGTGAACAAGAGCAAGCTGACTTACAGCTACTACGGCATGTCGCGCCCCTTGACCACTAACGACACGGAAGAAGGACGCACCATGAACCGTCGGGTTGAGTTCGAAATCTTGAAATAACCGTTAAACGAAGGAAATTATGAAAAAGATGAATTTGAAAAGATTGTGGTACGTGCCGGTATTGCTGGCCACCGCATCGCTCACCGCATGCCTGGACAGCGGGGATGAGACCATAGTATTGGAAGAGGGAACCATTTCGATTGCCGGTATCCCGAGTGATGACTTGGCCGATCCGAATCCGGAAATCACCACGCCGACGACCACGATTCCTAACGTAAACTATACGTTTGAATACGAAGGCGACGATGCCATCCTGCGCCTGGACATGACCGGGGTGCAAGACCCCAACAGCGAGGACGGCTGGCTGAACCTGGTCGGAACAGGCGGCAACGGGGCAAACAAGCAAAACATTTGGGTGTCTTTGGATGGAAAACCCAAAGGCATCGCAGTGTATAACAACTCGGAGAACGAAGGCGATCATGTGCTTTTGACGGATGTGGTATTCTTGGTGGACAATTCGGGAAGTATGAGTGAAGAAGCAAATGCTATTGCACGCGATATCGTAAATTGGGCGAACACATTGGCAAGTTCTAATTTGGACGTGCGTTTTGGTTGCGTAGGTTATGACGGAACTCTAAGTGGCGCATTGGACTTGACCGATGTTAGTGCGTTGAGTACCTATTTGAACAGATCGACAGGGACATCACGCACAAGAGGGTTCTTTGGGGCAAACGCTTCTTCTCTTCAAAGTGCTGCTTCTCAATACAGTACAGGGTATTCAGAATGCGGGGTAGCGGCCTTGCGTTTTGCGGATGAGCACTTTACTGCTTTCCGAAATGGTGCAAGCCGAATTTACGTGAACTTCACAGACGAGCCAAATCAACCCACAGGAAATGCCAATTGGTCGGTCAATTATGTGAACAACCAGAACCAATGGAACGCGGCCAAAGGTACTATCCATACGGTTTACAGTGATGCGAATACTAGTTATACAGAAAGAGTGAACTATGAAGAATATCCTTGGCGTCTTTCTGAATACACTGGGGGCACCAAGCTTTTCACAAGCTCAAGTTTCACGGGTGTGACGCTTAACGACCTCCCCGTGACCGGTGCTATGCAAAACTCCTACATCATTCGTTTTACGAATATCCGGGATTTGATGGACGGACAGACACATGAAGTGAAAGTCACGATATTGTCGGAAGACGGAACGGTGCAGGGCGAGAAGACATTCTATATTGTATTCCCGGAAGCATGACCGCATAGATAGGTGTGCGCGCATCATAAAAAGGACACGCCGTAAGCACGAAGCTACGGCGTGTCCTTTTTATGATGCGTGTTTCCTTTTTAATAAGCAAACAACGGATAGTCCTTCATGAGGTCATTCACTTGATTACGCACAGCAGTGATGACTTGTTCGTCCTCCGGCGCGTCCAACACTTTCTCAATCAGTTCGGCGATGATGACCATCAAGTCTTCCTTTGCGCCGCGCGTGGTGATAGCGGGAGTACCCAGGCGGATGCCGGAAGTCTGGAACGCACTGCGGGTGTCGAATGGCACCATGTTCTTATTTACCGTGATGTCGGCAGCCACCAAGGCTTTCTCGGCCACCTTGCCGGTCAGGTCGGGATATTTGCTCCGCAAGTCCACCAGCATGGAGTGGTTGTCCGTGCCGCCGCTCACGATGTCGAATCCGCGCTTCATCAGTTCGTCGGCCAACACTTTGGCATTCTTCTGCACCTGTTTGGCCCACTCCTTGAACTCGGGCTGAAGGGCTTCGTTGAAGGCCACTGCCTTGGCTGCGATGACATGTTCCAACGGGCCGCCTTGTATGCCGGGGAACACGGCACTGTTGAGAATCTGGCTCATCTTCTTGATTTCACCCTTCGGGGTCTTCAATCCCCACGGGTTGTCGAAGTCCTTGCCCATCAGGATGATGCCTCCGCGCGGGCCGCGCAAGGTCTTGTGGGTGGTCGAGGTCACGATGTGTGCGTACTTCACGGGGTTTTTCAGCAGCCCGGCTGCAATCAGCCCTGCAGGATGCGCCATGTCCACCATGAAGATGGCACCCACCTTGTCTGCGATTTCGCGCATGCGTTCATAATCCCATTCGCGGCTGTAGGCCGACCCGCCGCCGATGATCATCTTGGGCTTGTGTTCCAAGGCCAGCTTTTCCATTTCGTCATAGTCCACCCGCCCGGTTTCCTTGTTCAGGTTGTAGCCGACGGCATGGTAGAGGATGCCGGAAGTGTTCACTGGTGAACCGTGCGAGAGGTGTCCTCCGTGATCCAGGTTCAGTCCCATGAAGGTGTCTCCGGCTTTCAGGCAAGCCAGGAAGACGGCCGCGTTGGCCTGTGCGCCGGAGTGGGGCTGCACGTTGGCATATTCCGCGTCGAACAGCTTGCATACCCGTTCGATGGCCAAGCTTTCCACTTCGTCCACGACCTGACAGCCTCCGTAGTAACGTTTGCCGGGATAGCCTTCGGCATACTTGTTGGTTAACCATGAGCCCATGGCTTTCATGACTTCGTCGCTCACGAAGTTTTCCGAAGCGATGAGTTCGATGCCTTTGAGCTGGCGTTGGTGTTCTTTCTCAATCAGTTCAAAAACCGTGCTGTCTGTTTTCATTGTGATATTACTTTTTTAATTGGTGTTCCTATTCTTTTTTCTTTTCCACGCTCCAGCCAAATTTCCCTATTTTCCGCCCCAAGCCATAATATGCCCCGTGCAGATAGACCAGCGGGTGGCTGGCATCAAGCGAGAACTTCCCGCTTTCCGGATCCATGTAGCGTTCGTCGGCCTTGACGTTCAACACTTCGGCAATGAACATGTCGTGGCTGCCCAGGGAAACGATTTCCTTCACGCGGCATTCGATGTTGAGCGGCGATTCTTCCACGATGGGGGCAGCCACCATGCGGGCTTTTCCCGGCGTGAGTTTCATTTCTTCGAATTTCCGGTAGTCGCGCCCCGACCTTACGCCGCACCAGTCTGTGGCATAAGCCATGTCTTCCGTGGTCAGGTTGATGACAAACTCCATATTTTCCTTTATCAGCCGGTAGGAATGCCGTTCCGGCCGCACCGATATGTAGCACATGGCCGGATTGGTGCATATCGTCCCTGCCCATGCCACGGTGAAGAGGTTGTAATCCTCCGGGGTGCTCCCGCAACTGACCAAAAGGGCGGGCAGGGGATAAATCATGGTTCCCGGTTTCCAGTCTTGTTTCATGGGTTCGGGGGATTATACCAGTTTCACGTGCTCCAGGCTGATTTCCTTGTTGCAGTAGTGGCAACGCAACGCGGGGTGCTCGCCGGGAACCACGTGGAAATAGGTCTTCATGGGCTCGTTGTTCGTGATGCATTGGGGATTGGCGCATTTCACAATGCCGCGTAGCTCTTCGGGCAACTTGACTTCCTTTTTTTCAACAACCTCGTAGTCGCGGATGACGCTGAGTGTCACGTTGGGGCTTACCACGGCCAGTTGGTTGATTTCTTCATCGGAAAAGAACTTGTCCGCAATCTTGATGATGCTCTTATGCCCCATCTTTTTGCTTTTCAGGTTGTAGCCCACCGTGATGGAGGTTCTCATCTCTTCGAGATGGAGCAGGTTGACCACTTCGAACAATTTGCTGGAAGGTATATGGTCAATTACGGTGCCGTTTTCAAGTGCGGCAACCAATAGTTCTTGTCTCTTCATCTTATTCGTCGTGATATGGTTATTCAATAATGGTCTTGTCGTTCATGACGTTGTCCAAGGTCAGTCCCAACACGTCGCAAATCAGGGCCTGCCGGGCAAACAACCCGTTGTGTGCCTGTTCAAAATAATAAGCATGCGGGTCATCGTCGATGGCATATTCTATTTCGTTCACCCGTGGAAGGGGATGTAGAATCCGCATGTTGTCCTTGGCCTTTTTCAGCATGGGCAACTTGAGCAGGTAGAGGTCTTTCACCCGCTCATATTCCATTAAATCAGTGAAACGTTCTTTTTGCACACGCGTCATGTATAAGATGTCCGCACCCGCAATCGTGTCGGCTGTGAAGTCCGTATGCTCTACATATTTAATATGGTGCATTTCACAATATTCTTTATACACGTCGGGCATTTTCAATTCTTCGGGCGAGATGAAATGAAACGTCGGGTTGAAATGCCGCATGGCCATGAGCAGGGAATGCACTGTGCGTCCATACTTCAAGTCCCCGACCATATAAATTTGCAGTCCGTCAAGCTTTCCTTGGGTCTTATAGATGGAGTAAAGGTCGAGCATGGTTTGCGATGGATGCTGGTTGGCCCCGTCCCCTGCATTGATGACCGGTACGGGTGAAACTTCCGATGCATAACGGGCTGCCCCTTCGAGATAATGGCGCATCACGATGACGTCCGCGTAATTGCTCACCATCATGATGGTGTCTTTCAATGTTTCACCTTTGGTGGAACTTGTCACTTTCGGATCCGTGAACCCGATGACTCGTGCGCCTAAGCGGTTGGCTGCCGTTTCAAAACTCAGGCGCGTCCTCGTGGACGGTTCAAAAAACAATGTGGCCACGACTTTGCCCTCCAGCAGTTTGCGGTTGGGATGCTTCTCGAATTCACCGGCCATCCGGAGCAGATACATGAGCTTTTCCTTGGAAAGGTCTGCAATAGTCACCAAACTTCTGTTTTCCATTTCGGATTCTTTTATGCTGATAAAATAGGATTTCTTTAGCGTCAAAGTTAATAAAAAAAGATGAAACGTGTGCATGTTCCGCGGCATTTAGCTAACTTTTCTTCAAATAGCCCCGTTCGTATCAAGTTTATTTGTAATTTTGCACTTCACGACTTCGAAGAAGAAAGAAACTGTTTATGAGGAAAACGTTTGTAATCACTTTATGGGTGATTCTGTTCTTGTGCATCAGTGCGGTATCTTTGGCTTTTTATGCGATATGGCACGGATGGATTGGATATATGCCCAATTTATACCAGTTGGAAAATCCGGTAAACAAATATGCCACACAAGTCATCTCGGCCGATGGGAAATTGTTGGGCACATGGTCGTACAGCCGGGCCAACCGCATTTTTGTAGGGTATGACGACTTGTCTCCTTGGTTGGTGAAAGCACTTGTAGCCACGGAAGACGAGCGCTTTTACGAGCATTCGGGGATAGACTACCGGGCTTTGGCCCGTGTCATCGTGAAACGTGTGATATTGGGACAAAACAATGCCGGCGGGGGCAGCACGATCACACAACAATTGGCAAAGCAGCTTTATACGGATGTGGCCCAAAGCACGATGGAACGCGCCTTGCAGAAACCGATAGAGTGGGTGATTGCCGTGAAGCTGGAACGCTACTACACCAAGGATGAAATCATCACGATGTATCTTAACTATTTTGATTTCCTCCATAATGCGGTAGGCATCAAGACAGCCGCACGTACTTATTTTAATAAGGAGCCCAAGAATTTGTCGGTTTGCGAAGCGGCCACACTCATAGGAATGTGTAAGAATCCGTCTTATTTCAATCCGGTGCGCAAGCCCGAACGTTGCAGGGAACGGCGCAATGTCGTGTTGGACCAAATGGTAAAGGCTGGCTATTTGAGCAAGGCCGACGCGGATTTGCATAAAATGGAACCTATCGGTTTGCGTTTCCATCGTGTAGATCATAAGGAAGGCCTGGCTACGTATTTGCGTGAACGTCTGCGTACCATGCTGATGGCCAAGGAACCCCGCCGCGGCGATTACGCTTCGTGGCAAGACCAGCAATATTATGAGGATTCGTTGGCTTGGGAAACCGACCCGCTTTATGGATGGTGCAATAAGAACAGGAAGAAAGACGGCACACCTTATAATTTATATACCGACGGCTTGAAAGTATATACCACCGTTGACTCCCGCATGCAGCAATATGCAGAAGAGGCCGTGGAAGAGCATGTGGCTGGTTACTTGCAGCCGATATTCGACAAAGAAAAGCGGAACCAAACGACAAGGCCTTTTTCCAATCAGTTGACGGCAAAGGAAGTAGAACAAATCATGTGGCGTTCCGTGCGGCAAAGCGAACGCTATATCAAGATGCACAAGGCGGGCGCGACGGATACGGAAATCACCAAGGCTTTCAATACGCCGTGCGAAATGACTGTGTTTTCCTACCACGGCGAGGTGGATACCGTCATGACGCCAATGGACTCCATTCGTTATTACAAGAGCTTCCTGCGGGCCGGATTCATGTGCATGGATACGCATACGGGGTATGTCAAGGCATACGTGGGCGGGCCGGATTACCGTTATTTCCAATACGACATGGCCGGGGTGGGGCGACGGCAGGTAGGTTCCACTATCAAGCCTTTCCTTTACACATTGGCCATGGAGAACGGAATGTCGCCTTGCGACGTGGCACCGAATGTGCAGCAAACATACATTGTGGCGGGAAAACCTTGGACACCTCGCAACGGAAGCCGTTCGCATTACGGCGAGATGGTGACCTTGAAATGGGGATTGGCGCAATCGAATAACTGGATTTCAGCCTATTTGATGAGCCGTCTCAGCCCATCGGCTTTGGTAAGGCTGATTCATGAATTTGGCGTGCAGAACCGGAACATACATCCCTCGATGGCGTTGTGCCTGGGGCCTTGCGAGATATCCGTGTCGGAGATGGTCAGTGCTTATACGGCTTTTGCCAACAAGGGTATCCGTACGGCACCCTTGTTCGTGTCGCGCATAGAAGACAGCGAAGGCAATGTGGTTGGTGAGTTCCAACCCCGGATGACAGAAGTCATCAGCGAAGAAAGCTCCTATAAGATGATTATCATGTTGCAGGGCGTGATGAATGGGGGCACAGGAGGACGCATGCGCTTCCGTTATCATGTGACTGCGGACATGGGCGGGAAGACAGGCACGACAAACCGCAATTCCGATGGCTGGTTCGTTTGCTTTACGCCTACTCTTTCGGCTGGTTGCTGGGTAGGAGGCGAAGACCGTGACATCCATTTCAACACCATGACGCACGGCCAAGGGGCTTCTTCGGCATTGCCGGTCGTGGCCTATTTTTTCCAAAAAGTGTTTAAGGACAAGGATTTGGGATATTCTCCTGATGACAAGTTCGAGATTCCAGAAGGTTTTGATCCTTGTGCGGATGCCATCCTGACGGAAGAGGCACCTGTGGAGGAATACGGCGGCATTGATGAAGTTTTTGAATAAGGAGTCTGTCATCTTGCCCTGTGTGGGTGTATGTTAGCGGGAGGTTTGGTTTGGGATAATTCGTTCACGCCTTCTCGCACATAAGACCGTTTCCAGTCTTCCGGCTTGAGGATTTGTCCGTCGTACGCCAGCAGGTCAAGGTCTATTTTCACGATGCCATGCGCCTTGTCTTCGGGTTTGCGCCCCAACGCCATTTCTATTTGTTTGAGCAATTGTCTGATTCCCGTTAGTGGAAGCGACGTGGTGCATACGGCGGTCATGTTGAAAAAGGGATTTGGCGAACAGAAACCTATGGGGCGGGTTTGCAGAAGACTGCTGAACCGTATGTCGGGGAAAAAACGCAGCAAGTCCTTTTGGGCGGAAATCATGTTGGATGCAGTGTTTTCGTTGCTTCCTAATCCGATGAAACATTCTTTGGGCATGCCTTTTTGCGCACAAAAATAGGTGTTTTTGCCGTGGCTTACAAAATTATTTTGTATTTTTGTAAGGTACATTTGAATTAATCGATTAAACGCTCATGAATTTTATAGGAATTATTCCTGCACGATATGCTTCCACCCGTTTCCCGGGAAAGCCTTTGGCACTTTTAGGAGGTAAGACGGTAATTGAAAGAGTTTATGAACAAGTGGCTGGCATGCTGGATGAGACGGTTGTGGCCACAGATGACGAACGCATAGCGGATGCCGTGCAGGCGTTTGGCGGGAAAGCGGTCATGACGGGTACATATCACCGGAGCGGCACAGATCGCTGCTATGAAGCATATACAATTGTGGGGCATCCATACGATGTCGTGGTCAACATCCAAGGCGACGAGCCTTTTATCAGTCCGCGGCAGATAGAAGCCATCAAGGCTTGTTTCGATGATTCGCAGACACAGATTGCCACTTTGGCGAGACCATTTGTGCCAGCTGACGGATTGGCCGCCCTCGAAAATCCGAATTCACCCAAGGTGGTGGTCAACAAACGTGGGCAGGCCATGTATTTCAGCCGTTCTGTCATCCCGTTTCAGCGAAATGTGGTGAAAAGCGAATGGTTGGCCGGACATACCTATTATAAACATATCGGCCTGTATGCTTACAGGGCCGGAGTGTTGAGGGAAATCACGGCTTTGCCGCAATCGCCCCTTGAATTGGCGGAATCGTTGGAACAATTGCGCTGGCTTGAAAACGGATATACGATAAAAGTGGGTGTCAGCGATGTGGAAACCATCGGCATCGACACTCCGGAAGACTTGGCGGATGCGGAACGATTCCTGGCACGGCAAGGAGGTCAAGGTTAAGGCTGGCAAAACGGAATGAAAATCATGAAATTGAAATATCATAGGCTTTGGGGATTATTGCTTTTGTGGCCTTTGCTGCAAATGCAGGCCCAGGAAATAAAAATTGGGAATTATACGTTTAAGAACGGCGCGGAGTACCAAGGAGAACTGTTCCGGGGGAAACCATACGGGAAGGGAGTTACCCATTTCAAGAATGGAGACACTTACCAAGGAGAATATGTGAAAGGGAAACGCCAGGGATATGGTGTCTATACTTTCCCGGACGGGGAAAAGTATGAAGGCGAATGGTTTCAAGACCAACAGCACGGGCATGGCATCTATTACTTCATGAACAACAACAAATACGACGGCTTGTGGTTCCGCGATTACCAGCAAGGGCAAGGCACGATGTATTATTACAACGGCGACGTGTATGAAGGAAACTGGCAAGAAGACAAACGGGAAGGTTATGGGGAATACCGCTATGCCAATGGCGCTTTTTACAGAGGTAATTGGAGCGGAGACCAAAAAAGCGGAAAAGGTTTTTTCGACTGGGGAGATGGCTCGTGGTATGATGGCATGTGGGAAAACAACCAACGTAACGGGAAAGGTACATTCAATTATGCCGACGGAGACAGCTATACGGGCGAATGGGTCGATGACGTGCAGCAAGGGAAAGGTGTGTATAAGTTTCATAACGGGGACTCCTACGAGGGTGAATACGTGCAAGGACAACGGACGGGAGAAGGCATCTTCACCTTTGCCAATGGCAATAAATACGTCGGACAATTCAGAAACGGCGCACAGGACGGTCAAGGGACTTTCACTTGGCACAATGGCGCATCGTATTCCGGAGGCTGGAAAGCCAACAAGCGCGACGGGCAAGGAAAATATGTGTGGAGCAATGGCGATGTGTATGAAGGCGGATGGAAAGACGGACAGATGGATGGTGAAGGTATCCTTCGCCTGAGCGACGGCTCGAAATTCAAAGGCATTTTCAGGAACGGGGAGAAAAACGGGCCGGGCATCATGGTTGATGCGGAAGGCATGCGTTTCGAGGGAAATTTCACGGACAATGAAAAAGACGGGCCTTTCGTGTTGAAGGACAATGACGGGCGCATCGTGCAGAAAGGTGAATATAGCCATGGCGTAATCGTTAAAAAGGAGGAGTGAACAATGGAGACGGACTTGTACAAGCTGGCAGAAGCCGTGAAAACTGTGGCGATGGAGGCCGGAAGTCTCCTGCGGCGTGAGCGGCAGACGTTTGACCGTGGTTGCGTGGAACAAAAGGCGGCGCATGATTATGTGTCGTATGTGGACAAGGCTTCCGAACGACTGATTGTAACCCGGTTGCACGATTTGTTGCCCGAAGCCGGATTTGTCACCGAAGAAGGCACGGGTGTCTTTGGCGGAGAGGAATATTGTTGGGTGGTTGATCCTTTGGATGGCACGAGCAATTACATACACGACAATGCTCCATATTGTGTCAGCATCGCCTTGCGCGACCGCACGGAAGTCCTCTTGGGGGTGGTCTATGAATGTTGTCGTGACGAACTGTTTTGGGCCTGCAAGGGAGGGAAGGCTTTTCTTAACGGTAAGGAAATACACGTCAGCGACGTATCAGTGCTCGACCAGGCGTTCATTGAATTAGGTTTTCCTTATAAGGCCGGGGATTATCGGGAGTTTGCCTTGCAGCTTATCCGGTCGCTTTACGGCCATGTGGGCGGCTTACGCCTGATGGGAGCCGCAGCTGCGGAATTGTGTTACATCGCGGCGGGACGTTTTGAAGCCCGCATTGAAGCTTTCATCGGGCCGTGGGACATCGCTGCCGGACACATCATCCTCAAACAAGCCGGGGGACGGATGACGGACTTTTCCGGCAATCCCGACCCGTTGGATGCGCGGGAGGTTTTTGCCTCGAATGGCCGCGTACACGAAGAAATCCTGCAGTTGCTCAAGACACATAAAGGCCTTTTGGGTCAAGGCTTGTAAAAGAAGAATCATTTTTAATGCGAAGCGATATGATTATTGACGAACTTTTCCATCTGAAAGATTATGCGGGTCTTCATCCCGCATTCGAGACCATAGCCCGCTTTTTGGAGACCCATGAATGGGACACAATGGCTGACGGGCGTTATGATTTCGGATTCGAAGGAGGTTGGGTCAATTTGCAGACCGTTGTTCCAAAGACGGAAGGACAGGCTGTCTTGGAAGCACACCGCCGGATGATAGACGTGCAAGTCCCGCTCTCCTGTGTGGAACGCATGGGGTATGCCCCGTGCCCGTCTGACGGGGAAACCGTATATGACGCGGAAAAAGACATAGCATTTTACAAGCAACCTTTCGACACGGTCGTGACCGTGCACTGCGGCATGTTCGCCGTTTTTTTCCCACAAGACGCGCACGCGCCGGGCATTACGGCGGAAACCTTGAGGAAAGCCGTGTTTAAACTCCCTTTGTTGGAGACGACAAGAACATGATAGTCAAACCTTAATTCTATAGATTATGGCAAAAAAAGCAGTGAAACCTACCACGAAAACATTGGGCATCGTCAAGAATGACCCATGGTTGAAAGATTATGAACCGGCCATCGCCGGACGCCACCAGCATGCAATGGACAAGTTGAACGAACTGACGGGAGGCGGAAAATCTTCCTTGGCGGATTTCGCCACGGGTTACTTGTATTTTGGATTGCACCGGACATCCGCGGGATGGGTTTTCCGTGAATGGGCGCCGAACGCGACGGAGATATATCTGATAGGCGACTTTAACGGTTGGAAAGAAAATCCGAAATACAAACTGAAACGACTGAAGGACAGCGGGAACTGGGAAATCAAGTTGCGGGCTGGTGCCATGAAGCACGGCGACTTGTATAAGCTGAAGGTTTATTGGGAAGGAGGATGCGGCGAGCGCATCCCGGCATGGTGCCGCCGGGTGGTGCAGGACGACACGACAAAGATATTCAGTGCACAAGTGTGGAATCCGGAAAAACCTTACGTGTGGAAGAAAAAGACATTCCGTCCCGATGTGTCCCCGCTGATGATTTACGAATGCCACATTGGCATGGCGCAGGACGCTGAAAAAGTGGGGACTTACAACGAGTTCCGCGAAAACGTGTTGCCGCGTGTCGTGGCCGACGGATATAATTGCATCCAAATCATGGCCATTCAGGAACATCCTTATTACGGGAGTTTCGGATACCATGTCTCCAGCTTTTTTGCGGCTTCCAGCCGCTTCGGCACTCCCGAGGAGCTGAAGGCCCTCATCGACGAGGCGCACAAGCAAGGAATTGCCGTTATCATGGACATCGTACATTCCCATGCCGTGAAAAACGAAGTGGAAGGTTTGGGCAATTTTGCCGGAGACCCTTGCCAATATTTCTATCAAGGCGACCGGCGCGAACATCCGGCCTGGGACAGCCTGTGCTTCGATTACGGAAAAAATGAAGTGCTCCATTTCCTGCTCTCCAACTGTAAATTCTGGCTGGACGAATACCATTTCGACGGTTTCCGTTTCGATGGGGTGACTTCCATGCTTTATTACAGCCACGGCTTGGGCGAGGCATTCTGCAATTACGGTGACTACTTTAACGGCCATGAAGACGACAACGCCATCTGTTATCTGACCTTGGCCAACAAACTAATTCACGAGGTCAACCCGAAAGCGGTGACCATCGCAGAGGAAGTGAGTGGCATGCCCGGGCTGGCCGCCCCGTTTGAGAGCGGTGGCTACGGGTTCGACTACCGCATGGCCATGAACATCCCGGATTATTGGATTAAGACCATCAAGGAGAAAAAGGACGAGGATTGGAAGCCGAGTAGCATGTTCTGGGAAGTGACCAACCGCCGTGCCGACGAGAAGACCATTTCCTATTGCGAGAGTCACGACCAGGCTTTGGTGGGCGACAAGACTATCATTTTCCGGTTGATAGATGCCGACATGTATTGGCATTTCCGCAAGGGAGATGAAAACTACGCCGTGGAACGCGGCATCGCCCTCCACAAGATGATACGCCTGCTCACGGCTTCCACGATAAACGGGGGCTATTTGAATTTCATGGGCAACGAGTTCGGCCATCCGGAATGGATTGATTTCCCGCGCGAAGGAAACGGGTGGAGTTACAAATATGCCCGCAGGCAATGGAATCTTGTCGATAACAAGGAGTTGTGCTATCATTATCTCGGCGATTTCGACAGTGCGATGGTGCATCTGCTCCGTTCCCGGAAGAACATACAGAAAACGCCTGTGGTCGAAGTCTGGCACAATGACGGTGACCAAGTGCTGGCCTACAGTCGTGGCGACTTGTTGTTCGTGTTCAATTTCAGCTATGACCGTTCCTTCACGGATTACGGTTTCATGGTGCCGGAAGGGGGGTATGATGTCGTCTTGAATACCGATGCCGTGTGCTTCGGAGGCCATGGGCTGAATGACGACTCCGTGCGCCACCTGACCAACTTCGACCAGTTGCTGGCCAAAGACGGGAAAGGATGGCTGAAGTTGTACCTTCCTGCCCGTTCGGCCATTGTCCTCAAAAAAATAAAAGAGGAGGAAGCCGGCGAAACAGGCGCGCAAGGCAAATAGTCCACATTGTTTATTTGAATCATTAGATAAAAATGTATAAGTCAACATCGAAAAAGAAAACCGGGCACATCATTTCATGGGTGTGCGGTTTTCTTTTTGCCATTTTCTCCGTATTATACCTTTATTACATGCAAGCGGATTTGCTTGCCACGGCACAACATGTCCTTTCTGGCGGGAAGACAGTTTATTCGCCAGTGTGGGGAACGGTCGTGCTCACTGCCATGTTGTTGCTTTTGCAAGGGTTGTGTCATAAACTCCTTGATTTTCCCATGCGTTTCTACGCGTTGGGCTATTTCCCTTCTTGCCTCGTGTTGGGCTTGATTACATCTGTTGTCCCTGCCGGGGAAGGAGGCGTGAAATGGGCTGTGAATTGGTGGCTCGTTGGCGTTTGCGCCGCGCTTTATGTCTTATTGGTATGGGTAGTGAAGCATTTTCCGGACATGAAAAGCGGGCGGACTTTCGCTTTTTCCTATTTATGGCCGAATTTCCTTCTCTTTTTCCTGTCGTTTGCCATGACTGGCAGTGTGGCTTGCACCGACGATGTCTGCCATTACCGCTTGCAGGCGGAACGTCTCATCGCGGAAGGCCGGGACGAGGAAGCATTGGAAGTGGGGCGCAATTCGCTGCATGCCGATCGCAGCCTGACGGCCATGCGGGCTTTTGCGCTTAGCCGTATGAGGACAATGGGCGGGCGGTTGTTTGAATACCCTCAATATTACGGAAGTGAAGGGCTTATCCCCGCGCTTTCAGACACGATATATGTGCATCAGTGGACTGATTCGCTGTATGTCCACCTGGGCGGGAAACCCGGCAAGGGATTAGACGGCGCCGATGAGTTTCTCGAAGTCTTGTCGCGCTTGCCATCCGCTACGCAGGCCGTCGGCGATTACTTGTTGTGTGCCTTGCTGCTGGACAAGCGGTTGGACGATTTTGTCGCCGCGCTTCCTCGTTTCTATCCCGTGGACGGCAATCTGCCATTGCATTACAAAGAGGCGTTGGTGCTCTACAACCGTTTGCACACGTCGCCGGCTTTGATTTACAAAGATGATGCAGTGGGTGCCAACATGGATGATTTCGCCAGTTATGAGGCGCAGTTCTCCGACCCGGTGGAACGCGCCAACCAATGCCGCCGCATGTATGGCCACACCTATTGGTGGTACTATTATTACCAGGCGTTGCCTTAAAGTCTCATTGGCATTACCTCGTATGTCTGGATTATGCTGCCGTCTTGTGTCTCGCACATGGCGGCTTAATTTTTATTAAATCCTGGATGGGCAATACATTTCTTATGTGGGTTGTCCGTCTATATTGTATGGAAAAACGATGTGGATTGGAGATTTGTGGTCCAATGCCATTACATGTTTTGGAGCACTTCCTGCTATTGGATTGCGTCTCGGACAAGTATCCGTTTGGAGGTGTGTTCGCAAGTGGGGACGCAAGGCCCCCGTCGTTTCCAGCCTGTGAATTGGGGTGGTTTGAAGAAGAGCATCAATAGGATAAAGTTATGAGAGGAAAAAAGAGCTTTTTGTTGTGTGTCCTGGCATTGTCCGCATGGGCGGGGCGGGGACAGACTTTTGAAGAATGGAAAGACCCCGAAGTCAATGCCGTGAACCGTGCACCCATACATGCCGATTTCTTCGCTTACGAGACGGAAGAACTGGCTGAATCCGGCATCAAGGAACATTCAGCCAATTTCATGCCGCTGAATGGTCTTTGGAAATTCAACTGGGTGGCCGATTCGGATGCACGTCCGGAAGATTTCTGGCGCACGGATTTCAACGACAGGGGGTGGGCGGACTTGCCTGTGCCCGGGGTGTGGGAACTTCACGGTTATGGAGTTCCGGTTTATTCCGGCGTGGGTTTCACATGGAAGTCGCACTTGGGGCGCACGTTCCAGCGACCGCCCCAAGTGCCGGTGGAGGGAAACCACGTCGGGTCGTACCGCCGATGGGTCACCATTCCTGCATCATGGAAGGGAAAGGACATTATCGCGCATTTCGGAGCGGTGTCTTCCAACATCTACCTTTGGGTCAACGGCAAGTTCGTGGGATACAGCGAGGACAGCAAGCTGGAAGCCGAGTTCGATTTGACTCCTTACCTGAAACTTGGGGAAAAGAACCTGGTGGCATTCCAAGTGTTTCGCTGGTGCGACGGCTCCTATCTGGAAGACCAAGATTATTTCCGTTACAGCGGTGTGTCGCGCGACTGCTACCTGTATGCCCGGAATCGGACGAGAGTTGAAGACATCCGCGTCACGCCCGGTTTGGATGCGGAATACCGTAACGGGACGCTGGCCGTGCGGGTGGACTTGAAAGGCAAAGGCGACGTGCGATTGGAACTTTCAGATACAAAGGGACAGCCGGTTGCTACAGCACGTCTTTCGGGACGCGGGAGATTAGAAACCACGCTTCAAGTGGACAATCCGCACAAGTGGTCGGCCGAGACACCCTATCTTTACACGCTCCATGCCACGCTGGAAGACGGCGGACAGGTGAAGGAAATCGTTCCCCTGAAAGTCGGGTTCCGAAAAATAGAAATCAAAAACGCGCAACTTCTGGTGAACGGGCAACCCGTGCTCATCAAAGGCGTGAACCGCCATGAATTAGACCCTGACGGTGGATCGGTCGTGTCACGCGAACGGATGTTGCAGGATATACAATTGATGAAGTCTCTCAACATCAACGCCGTGCGCACCTGCCATTATCCCGACGACCCATATTGGTATGAGCTATGCAACCGCTACGGACTTTACATGGTGGCCGAAGCGAATCTGGAAAGCCACGGAATGGGATTTAAGGAAACCTCGCTGGCGCACGAGCCTTCCTACCGGAAAGCTCACTTGGAGCGCAACCAGCGTCACGTGCGGCGCAACTTCAACCACCCCTGTATCATTCTTTGGTCGTTGGGCAATGAGAGTGGCAACGGGGAGAACTTCGAAGCTTGCTATGATTGGATCAAGCAGGAAGACCCGAGCCGGTTCGTACACTTCGAGCAAGCTTACGACACAGGAACCACCACGGACGTGTATTGTCCGATGTACCCGACATATGGACGATGCATCGCGTATTGCGAAGACGAATCCAAGCAGAAACCTTTCATCATGTGCGAATATGCCCATGCCATGGGCAACGCCTTGGGCGATTTCAACATTTACTGGAAGCTCATCCGCAAGTATCCCAAGTTCCAAGGCGGGTTCATTTGGGATTGGGCAGACGAGTCCCCACGCTGGAAACGCCCGGACGGGACTTGGATGTATGCCTACGACGGCGACTTTGACGATTATGCCACGGGCGACCATAACTATTCGGGCAACGGCTTGGTAAACCCCGACCGCATACCCAATCCCCACAGCCACGAGATCCGTTATTTCTACCAAAACATTTGGACTACGGCGGGCGACTTGGCACAAGGGGAAGTCAAGGTCTATAACGAAAACTTCTTCCGCGACCTTTCAGCCTACGCGATGGAATGGGAAGTGTTGAAGGACGGAGTCCCCATGCGGGGAGGTGTCGTACGGGACGTGGACTGCCCGCCGCAACAGACCGTGGCTTTGAAGTTGGGATTCGGACAGCCGGACGGGGAAGGCGAATGGCTGCTCAACGTGCGTTATGTGTTGAAGGACAGGGAAGGGGTGCTTCCCCTTGGCCATGTCGTGGCGCGCGATCAAATTGTGCTGCGTCCCTACGAATTTCCGTCCATGGAATTGCGGAACACGCCCCCGCAGTATGTGGAGGCAGCCGTGCCGCAGGTGAACGACAAGGGACTGGTAAACCTCATCGTGACGGGCAGGAACTTCCTGATACGTTTTAGCAAGGCCACCGGTTTCATGGAACGCTACATGGTGAACGGCACGGATTTCATCAAGGAGGGGGCGGCACTGACCCCGAACTTTTGGCGCGCCCCGACAGATAACGACTACGGCGCAAAGTTGCAGCAGAAATATGCGGCATGGAGGCAACCCGACCTCCGGCTCACCGCCCTTTCGCATGAGGTGAAGAATGGATTGGCCGTAGTATCTGCCGAGTATGACATGCGGAATGTGTCCGCCCGTTTGTTCCTGACCTACACCATCAACGACGCGGGCGAAATAAAGGTCGAACAACGGATGGACGCGAATGAAGGGGCGCGGGTGTCCGAGATGTTCCGTTTCGGCATGCAGTTGCCCATGCCCAAGGAATTTGAATACCTAGACTATTACGGGCGCGGCCCCATGGAGAATTACAGCAACCGCAACCATTGCGCTTTTCTCGGCTTGTACCGCCAGACGGTGACGGAACAGTTCTATCCTTATATCCGCCCGCAGGAAAACGGGACAAAGACCGACCTGCGCTATTGGCAACTCACGAAAGCCGGCGGGAAAGGATTGCGCTTTGTGGCTTCCGAGTCGTTTTCGGCTTCCGCGTTGCACTATGCGGTGGAAACGTTGGACGACGGGATGCGTAAGCGGCAGTCGCATTCCAAGGGACTTCCTGAAGACAACCTGACCAACGTGCTGATTGACAAGGTACAGATGGGACTGGCTTGTATAGACAGTTGGAGCGCCGTCCCGGAAGCCGAGTTCCGCGTCCCGTATGCCGACTATGATTTTACGTTCACGATGACTCCCGTGACGAATGTTTATCCTGTCAGATAGCGCGGATGGATTAAGAAACTGTTTTGAATTTATCGTGTGATGATTTGGGATGAGTCTTCGAGTCAGTTTCGCTTCCGTGATGAGGAAGATAGCGAGCTATCTGACGAAGAACAGAAGCAAAATTGGCCGGAAAATCGCCCAAAGCACACACGAAAACGAGTACATTAAGAGAAGAAAAAACTTTTTGTAGAAATTCAAAACAGTTTCTAAGATTGCCAACCGGATGGAAATGACGTTTCACGCGCCGGATTGTGTTTCGGAAGAATCCGCAATCCGGCGCGTTTTCCGGTTGTGCAGGACAAGGCCGTGCGGTTACCCGTATTTCTGGTAGCTTTCCGCCAACGCGGTGCGGATGGTTTTCCGGGCCGTGAGAAGTTGCCGTTCCACAGTAGAAGCCGCCACGGACATGGCGCGGGCGATATGCACGGTGTCTCGCCCTTCGAAGAATGAAAGGCAATACACCGCGCGGCGTTTCGGGGGGAGGACATTGATTAAGCGCATGTGCAAGTCCCGCAGTTCCTGGAATGCCAGATCCCGTTCCGGTGTTTCTGGGGAAGTTTCCGACATGTCGCAACATCCTGCTGCGGCCTTTTCGCGCACCATGCGTGTGCGCACGACATCAATGACCAAGTTACGGGCCGTGCGGTACACCCATGCTTCCATGGCTTCGGGTAGTATGGATTCCCTGTTCTTCCATAATTTTTCGAACACGTCATGTGTCAGGTCTTCAGCTTCATCCCAATTGTGTGTGCGTGAAGCGATATACGTCCGTAAGACATCGCGGCGGCGGTAGCATTCGTGGAATGCCTTGTCTGTTTTCGTTTCCATGGTCTTGTCTCTCGTAGTTTTTCCTTTTTCCGCAAAGTTAACCGGGTTTGCAGTGTGGGAATGGGATGGTTTGGACGGGATGGCAGGATGTTTTCAGCCTTTTTGTGTTTCCCGGAAGCGTGTCGGTGTCATGCCGAACACTTCCTTAAAATGGATGTTAAAGTACTTGATGGAATTGAAACCGGCCAGGTCGGCGGCCTCGCTGATGCTGCAATCTGTGGACAACAGCAACTGAGCCGCTTTTTTCAGTCTGACGGAGCGGATGAACTGCAATGGCGTAAGCCCCGTAATGGATTGCAGCTTGCGGTTCAGCTGTGTCTTGCTCATTCCCACGTCGCCGCACAGGGTGCTTACAGAATATTCCGTGTTGTCAATGTTCCGTTTCACCGACTCCAAGGCTTTTTCCAGCAATTTCTCGTCCAAAGTCGTTGTGGTGACGGCATCAAAAGATACCTGTACCGAACGGCGGAACAACTGTTGCCGTTTCTTCTGCCCCTCGATGAGTTGGCGTATGCGAATGAGCAGTAAGTCCATGTTGAACGGTTTGGATATGTAGGAATCCGCCCCGGCCTCGTAACTTTCCATCCTGGCTTCATCGGATTTTTTCGCGGTCAGAAGGATGAAGGGAACATGAGAGGTCTGTATGTTCTTTTTCAGTTGGCGGCACAGCCCGATGCCGTCCATGCGGGGCATCATCAAATCGGAGACGACCAAGTCGGGGAAATCCTGCGCGACGGATTCGCCGGCTTCAATCCCGTCGCGCGCTTCCAAGACTTGGAAGTGCTTGGACAACTCTTGGGCAAGAAAATGGCGGAAATCGTCATTGTCTTCCACAAGAAGGATTTTTTTCCGTTGTCCGGTGGCGGATTTTTCCTGCCGGTCCCCCTTGATGCTTTCCATTGTCAAATCCGTTTTTTCCGGTTTGCCTGTCTCTTCTTCATGAGGTCGGAGGTTTGTGGGGATGGAGACGGTAAACACCGTGCCTTCGCCCCATCGGCTTTCTACCGTCACGCATCCGTTTTGCATCCGGCAATATTCTTTTACCAAATGCAGCCCGATGCCACTGCCTTGCCCCAAGGCGTATTCTTCATTGTGAACTTGGAAAAAGCGGTCGAACACGTGGGGCAGGTCTTTCGGGGCGATGCCCCGACCGTTGTCTTCCACTTTGATGAGGGCAAATTCGTGCCCGCCGTTTTCTTCTTTTGACACGCTCACGCAGATTTGACCGTAACCGGGCGTGAATTTAATGGCGTTTGAAAGCAGGTTGCAGATGATTTTGTAGGTCTTTTCTGCATCGAAATACATGAAAAGACGGTCTGTTTCGGATTCAAAATCCAGGCTGATGTTCTTCTTTTGAGCCAATTCTTCGAATTGCCGTGTCGTTCCCCCGGTAAACATCACAATGTCTTCCATCTTCAACAAAAGCGTTTCTCCTTTCATTTCCAATTTGCGGAAGTCGAGCAACTGGTTGACCAATTCAAGAAGCCGCCTCGCGTTTTGGTATATGGGGCGCAGTTTTTCCCCTAATCCGGGATACCCGTCATCGTGCATCAATGTGTCGAGCGGGGTGAGGATAAGGCTCAAGGGCGTACGGAACTCATGGCTGACATTCGTGAAAAAGCGGAATTTCATTTGGTCGAGTTTTTCCCGTTGTTCCCGCTCTTGTGTTTCTTGTTCATGCCTGGCCTTGGCTCGCGACCGCTTTTTCCATATGCGGGATGCGTAAACGGCAAGGCATGCAGCGGACAACAAATATACGGCTATGGCCCATGGCGTTTTCCAAAATGGCGGGGCGATGACGAAGGACAACTTGGCCGGCATCGTGCCCCAAGCCTTGTCGCCGTTGGCCGTGTATGCCGTGAAAGTATATCGCCCGGGGGCCAACCCGGTGTAGGTGGCCTTTGCCATGCCGTTTGCGGAAGTTTCAATCCATTCCTTGTCGTAAGGTTCCAAGTGGTAGCGGTAGTAAGAGTGCTTGGGATTGACAAAATTCAGCCCGGAGAACTCTATCGTGACAAAATTTTCATCGTGGCGGAGCTTGATTTCCCGGGTGCGGTTGATTGATTGGGACAAGATGACGCGTCCGGCGTATGCCATTCCCGGCGCGAGCGGCGTGTTGAACAGGCGGAATCCGGTGAAAACCGGGCGTTTGTCGCTTTTGTCGTAGCGGATGTCGGCGGGATTGAAGTAGTTGAAGCCATGCGCTCCGCCGAAAAACAGCAGTCCTTCCGAAGTTTTTATTGACGCATTTTCATAGAATTTCCCGCTTTGCAACCCGTCTTCCACACCATAACCGACAATGGAAAAACCATTCCCGCCGTTTCCACGCGTGATTTTGCAAAGCCCGTTCAACGTGGCGGCCCATACGGCACCGTCTCCGGATTCTTGCAGTGCCGTAACGGCATTGTTAGGCAATCCGTCGGCTTCAGTCAAACAAATGCGCGTGGCACGTTTGGTGTCCACGACCAGGATGCCGTCTTCCGTTCCGAACCATTCTGTCCCGTCCTTGGCTTTGAGCATACAAAAATATTTGGTGTCCGCCGCATCCCATCCTTTGAGCATCTGCGGTGTCCACAGGCTGTCTTTTTCGGTGTTGTAATAAAAGATGCCGCTGTTACCAAGGGCGGCAAACGTATGCCCGTCCAACGGATGGAGGGCATGCACCACCTTGTGGCGGGCAGCCTCGGGATGCTTTTCAGAGAGCATCCCGGCTATTTTCCCCGTGCGCGGGTCGAAATGCCCTACGCCTTCGGACACGCTGGCATAAAATCGTCCGTGCCTGTCTTCGAACAAGCTTCTTGACACGTTTTGGTTGGGTTCTTGTTCCAAGTTTGTGGTGGAGCGCATGAGGTTTTCGACATCCCCGTGGCTTAGGCGGTAGAAGCCGTGCAGGAATGTGCCGGCCCACAGGTCTCCTTTCCGGTCTTTGTACAGGCACAGGCAAATATCATTGGGTTCTATGCGGAGCACTCTTTCGGTTTTGCCGTCAATCGGCTGATAACGGAAAACGCCCGTGCTTCCTCCGACGAGCACCGACCCGTCGCTTTCTTCTAGAAAACACCGGATGTTTTCGTTGGTGATGACCTCATTTTTGCCTTGGGTGTGGCCGAGGGCGAATTTTTGCATGGCAGGGTGATAGTAGCAAAGCCCGAGGAAGAGGGTACCCACCCAGATTCCCCCGTCGCGGTCGGCATATATGGCGGAAATATCGTTCTGCAAGATTCCGCCGCGCGTCAATTCCAAGGCGGGAACGCGGGACACGGCGAACGTGCGCCCGTCAATGATCCTTAGCCCTGATTTCGAGGTGCCCGCCCAAACGTTGCCGTCCGTGTCAATGTCCATGCAGGTGAAGAAGTTGGACAGCCCCGAGATGCGGCATGCTTCTTTCCATGTGTGCTCCATGCGGTGGTAGAAGAAAATGCCATTGTTATACATCAGCCAAAAGTTTCCTTCACGGTCGGGGTGCAGGCATATCCGGTCGGTGTGACGGCTGATGATGCCTATGAAACGTGATTCTTGCGACACGAATTCGCGCGATGTGTAATCCCAGCAGCGGATAAGCCCGCTTTCATAGATCATCCAGCACAAGTTCTTGTATTGCCCCATTTCAATGGGGACTCCGTGTTTCCGGGCAAACGGGCTGTCTCCCCGTTCCACGGTTTGGAGTTGTCCGGATTCGATGTCGTAAAACAAAAGTGTATGGGTGGCCGTGACGAACCAGAAGTTTTTGCATTCGTCCACGAACAAGTTTTCCAGCCGTTCCTTGACACCCATTCCTGCCAAGATTTCGGGTATGTTGTAATTGTATTGCCCGGTTTCCAAGTCAAGGAGAAGAAGGTACCCCGGATCTTTGAGCCACATCCGGCCTTCATTGTCGTAATATTCTTTTGGAGGACGGTCGTATCCCCATGTGTATTTGCGCTTTTTGTCGTAGGGAAAGTGTGTGAAAGAGGCACCGTCATAAATGTTCAGGACGAAGCCGGTCTTGATGGCCAGGCATCCTTCCTGCGTCATGGTCAGGCTGCGAATTTGACTGTCTGAAAGTCCGGCGGAAGCGTCTATCAGCCGGAACTTGTACTGTTGCCCTTGTGCGCAAATGGCGTGGAATGAGAGCCAAAGACAAAGGAACAAGATGAGATTCTGAACTATATGTTTTGTGTCGTGCATGATATTCATTTGTGCAAAAATAGCGAATGACACACAATGGGAATGGGATGTTATGAGCCAAAATATGGGATGTTTAGAAACAAATCCGGAATCCGGATAATGCAGTCTTGTCCGTTTGCTGCAATGTCGGCAGATTTTTCCAGATAGCACATTGTCTTGGGAGATTTTCCGGTTGTTTTTACTTTCTATGCTTCGACAGATAGCGCGCCATCTCTCTCATCCCGGAAGCAAAAGCCACTTCTTGAAAGCTCATCCCCAACCATCGCACGATAAATTCAAAACAGTTTTTCAAAACATCTCTCTTCACAACATGTCGGATTTTCCTGCGAGAATCGTCTATTCTCGGGAAATGGTCGGAATGACGGAAATATCGCAGTCTCGCACGACATGCGTCTGACGGATTGTCATCTTTTGCCCTCCGATACTTTCTTTTTGCCGAGCAAAAAGAAAGCCGGGCGCAGCAACATGGAGGACGTGGAAGCACAAATGGCTTTTCGCAAACCATTTGCACGGATGTTTATGCGCGGAAAAAGACGGCAAATAGCCCGAAAAAGGAGCACAGCCCTTAAACTTGGAGGGGGTAAAATCCCCAAGTTTAAGGCTGTGTCATTATTGCGCCATGAACTTCACGGTCTGACGGTTTATCCGTAGCGCACGGCCGGCAGATAAAGTCCCTTCGCGGCCTGCGCCCCTTCCAAGGGTTGCCAGCCGCCGTCGGCTAACGTCTGGTTTCGTGCCGTCAGTGGCGGTCAGTGTCCCTTCCGTCGTGCCCCATTGCCCGGGATACGTACACATGCCCAGCCTTCCGCAAGGCTTCCGCGCATTCGGGCTGTCCGGCATCATCCGTTATGCCCATCAAAGACAAGGATTGAAATCGCCTACAGGGACTTATAGAGGTATCAAAACTGTGTTAGTTGTACACAAGATTGGGGAACTTTTATAGTTTTATCATCCAATTTCTCTAAAACAAATCTTACGCATTTATACTTTGCGCGGCATAATTTTGTGCAAAACAAAAAAAGTAAGCATCTTTATGTTGTCGAGACATAAAAGAGATGCTTACAATAAAATATACAGCTGATATATTTCATCGGCTAAAGTACGAAAAAGAAATGAATAAGTCAAAGATAATCCGTAAAAG